>JBFLWQ010000001.1:0-187500 GCA_040757775.1 Thermodesulfobacteriota bacterium | reverse complement strand
TCAGACCAGCTAACCATCGTTGCCTTGGTAGGCCGTTACCCTACCAACTAGCTAATGGTAGGCGGGCCCCTCCTTAAACGAAAGCTTTTTAAAGGCCATCTTTTACTACATCCACCTGAGTAGTTGTAGTCTTATTAGGTATTAGCCCACCTTTCGATGGGGTATCCCCAATTTAAGGGCAGGTTACCCACCTGTTACTCACCCGTCTGCCACTTTACTTTTCCTCTGATTACTCAGAAAAATTTCTCGTTCGACTTGCATGTGTTAGGCACGCCGCCAGCGTTCATTCTGAGCCAGGATCAAACTCTCCACTTAAATCTAAAACTACAAAGAGATTCGAGAGTTTATCTAATCTCTTTTTATACAAGAGTTTATACAAGAACCCACAAAGCTATTGAACCTACTATTTAGTTTTCAAAGAGCAAAATTTCACACTTAAGAATAAAGAATATTACTAAACACCCTATTGTTTGTCAAGAGAAAATTTGACTGATATACATTTTTTATTCAGTTAAATCTTCCTTACAATTACTTTACAGGAATCTTACTTTTATAAATTCTCTTTTGCCTATTTTTAATATGTATTCTCCTTTAGCAGGTATTTCTATATTTTCATCAACAACCTTTTCTCTATTGATGCTAACACCACCTTGTTTTATTAGTCGTTTTGATTCAGAGTTACTTTTAGCAACCTCAGAGCACATTGTTATAAGACGGGGCAGCCAGATATTTTTTTCATTCCAATAAATTTGTTTTTCTTGTATTTGGTCTGGGGTTTCTTTATGCTTGAATATAAGATCAAATTCTTCAGATGCCTTTAAGGCTTCCTCACTATTATAAAAACGCCCAACTATTTCTATAGCCAGCTTCTTTTTTGTCTCCTTTGGGTGTTCTTTACCCATTCGAATATTTTCCTTAAGTGCTTTAAGGTCTTTTATGGAAATATCACTAATTAGTTCATAGTATCTCATCATAAGGTCGTCAGAAATTGACATAACCTTCCCAAAAATCTCTTGGGGCGGTTCGTCGATACCAATATAATTGTTAAGTGATTTACTCATTTTATTTACCCCATCGAGTCCTTCTAGGATAGGCATAGTAATTATAACCTGAGGGTTCAAGTGATATGCCTTTTGAATCTCTCGCCCCACAAGCAAATTAAATTTTTGATCCGTTCCCCCTAATTCTACATCGGCTTTCAATGCCACAGAGTCATAACCCTGAATAAGAGGATAGATAAATTCATGGATGCTAATAGGTTGCTGATTTGAATATCTTTTATAGAAATCATCCCTTTCCAACATTCTTGCAACTGTATATTGGGCACATAGTGTTATTAATTCAATTCCAGACATTTTTTCCATCCACTGACTGTTGTAAACGATTTGAGTCTTTTGGGGATCAAGTATCTTAAATATTTGTCTTTGATAGGTTTTAGCATTTATAAGAATATCTTTTTTAGAGAGAGCTTTTCTAGTCTCAGATTTTCCTGAGGGATCCCCGATCATTCCTGTAAAATCTCCAATTAAAAATATGACATGATGCCCTAGATCTTGAAACTGTTTGAGCTTTTGAATAAGCACAGTATGGCCTAAATGAAGGTCAGGAGCAGTGGGGTCAAAACCAGCCTTTATCCTAAGGGGGGATCTATTTTTTTCAGAATCACATAGTTTCTTTGCCAACTCATCTTCAATGAGTATTTCCACTGTTCCTCTTTTTATGATTTCCAATTGTTGTTCTACATTCATCTTAATACCTTTTTAAATATTTAAATCCATTTTTAATCTTTTAATACTGTTGCTTTTGCCAGTTTGTGGGTCAATATCTATTAATACAGCATTAAGTTGTATATCTCTTTTTGCTACTTTAAACCTTTGAGGTCTTTGAGTTAAAAAACGTTCTATAACAATTTCCTTTTCTATGCCTATTACTGAATCCATAGCACCTGTCATGCCTACATCGGTAATATATGCAGTCCCTTTTGGCAAAATCTTTTCGTCTGCTGTTTGGATATGGGTATGTGTTCCAATAACAGCACTTACTTTTCCATCGAGAAACCAGCCCATTGCTATTTTTTCAGAGGTAGCCTCGGCGTGAATGTCTATAAGGATGACTTTAGTTTTCTCTTTTAATTTGTTGACTTCCTCTACAGCAGTTTTAAAAGGGCAGTCTACAGTATTCATAAATACCCTGCCCAGAACATTTAAAACTCCTATATTTTCTCCGAAAGGTGTCTTAAGAACGGCACTACCGGTACCAGGGTTTTCTGTAGGGTAATTAGCTGGACGTAGCAAGTATTTTTCCTCATCGAACCACTCAATAATCTCCTTTTTATCCCAGATGTGGTTGCCTGAAGTTAATAAATCTATACCATTGTCCAACAATTCCCTAATAATCTTTAGAGTAACACCGAACCCTCCCGACGCATTCTCTGCATTAGCAATAACCAAGTCGACCTTGTAGGAATCCTTGATATTATTTAAAAGCTCGAAAATAGCTCGTCTGCCTGGTTTTCCAACTATATCTCCAATGAACAGAACCCTCAAAAGATATTCTCCTCATTTTGCATATTCAATAGCTCTGGTTTCTCTGATAACCGTAATTTTAATCTGGCCCGGATAGCTCAATTCATCCTCTATCTTTTTTGCTATATCCCTAGCTGTCATAATTGAGTCTTCATCCGATGTTACCGAGCTTTCTACAATTACTCTCAGTTCTCTTCCCGCTTGGACTGCATATGATTTACTGACTCCTTGGAAGGAATTTGCTATTCTTTCCAAGTCTTCGAGGCGTTTAACATAGGTCTCTAACATTTCTCTTCGGGCACCTGGTCTGGCGGCAGATAGAGTGTCTGCTGCTTGTACTAAAACGGCTAAAACGGATTTGGGGGATTCATCATTGTGGTGGGCTGAGATAGCATGTATAATCTCTGGAGACTCTCCATATTTCTTCGCTAAGTTAGCACCAATAATTGCATGAGACCCTTCTACTTCATGATCTACCGCTTTACCAATGTCGTGAAGAAGCCCGGCTCTCTTTGCTTGTTTAACCCCCACTTTCAATTCAGATGCAAGAATGCCAGAAATAAATGCCACTTCTAAGGAATGTTGGAATACATTTTGAGCAAAACTGGTTCGAAATTTAAGTTTACCTATAAGTTTTATTAATTCGGAATGAATACCATGTACTCCAACGTCAAAAGCAGCTTGTTCTCCTGCTTCACGAAGGGTTACCTCCATTTCTTCTTGAACTTTTCCAACAATCTCTTCTATCCTGGCAGGATGAATCCTTCCATTGTTTATAAGCCTTTCCAGAGAGGTTTTGGCTATTTCCCGTCTTATAGGGTTATGACCTGAGAGTATAACTGCCTCAGGTGTATCATCAATAATCAAGTCAACGCCGGTAGCTGCCTCGATCGCACGGATATTTCTTCCTTCTCTTCCTATGATTCGTCCTTTCATCTCATCATTTGGAAGGTTCACCACAGAAACCGTCTTTTCAGCAACACAATCAGCAGCATATCTTTCAATTGATAGAGAAATTATGTCTTTTGCTATCTTGTCTGCCATTTCTCTAGTTTCATCCTCAATTTTCTTAATCTTTTTAGCTGCTTCATGCTTGGCATCATTTTCCATCAACTCCATTAAACGTTTTTTGGCATTTTCAGATGACATCTCAGCTATTTTTTCCAGTTGTTCCATTTGCTCTTTTACTAACGTGCTATATTTTCTTTCCTTCTCCAAGATTTCTTTTTCTAGTTGAACCAGATTCTTTTCCCTTTTAGAGATATTAATCTCTTTCTGGTCAAGCAAGTTTACTTTTTTATCAAGGTGTTCTTCTTTTTGTAAGAATCTTCTCTCTAGCTTTTGTAGTTCACTCTTTCTTTCTTTGGTTTCTTTTTCAAATTCTCCCTTTGCTTGGTAAAGGTAATCTTTGGCTTGGAGCATAGCCTCCTTTTTAATGTTTTCAGCCTCTTTTTTAGCATCGTCGACTATCTTTTTTGCAGCATTTTCTGCAAGTTTTATCCTACCCTCGGTAAACCTCTTGCTAAGGATAAAACCGATTAAAGCACCAATGCCCAAAGTCAGTAAAAAGTATATAAACAGTTCTATAGAGATACCCAATTTATATAACACCTCCCTATACGGTTAACTTATTAAAAAAGCTTCTAACAGGAGATAATTATCCTATTTTAGGATTTAGCCGATGATTTCTGTATTTGATGAAAGCAAAGGTTGGAATGATTAATGATAGGTGAAATGGAAGATTAATTTAAATCGTTTGAAAAGTTTTTAAGTTTAAATATCTAGCCCATATAACTCATAATTGTTGCGATTTTTCCCGTATTGTATGACCGATAGATAACCATAAAAGGCGTCCTCTATTGTATAGCTGTTTAGCCATAAAAACTTTATTTGTACGGTCATTTAATCGACCTAAAATAATAATTTTCTTTAGTTGTTCAATCCGTGTTAGTTATATGGTGTTATTGTAAAACGAATCATATTCTTTTCAAATATTAAAAACGTTATCCTTTCACCTGTATTATCCAACTCTTATTCTATTATCATCAGTAAGTTAACTCTGTCTCCCTATCCTAAAAATATCTCCTGTCTTTAAAATTTAAACTTTTAATAAAAATGAGAAAGCACTTAATACCCCCCCACGTAATGCCGTGTAAACAGTTTATTTTGAACCTAGTTAACTACCAGGTGGGCACCATATTACTGCTTTAGACGTCCCCTCAGGAGGGCATGCCTGCCACAATAAGGGACGGTTCCCTTTTTAGATATGTTGGCTCAAAATTATATGTTTATCACGAACATAGCAGGGGGAATTGGGTTTTAATTATTACTTGAGATGTTTCCTTCATTATCAACATAGGAGTCAATTAAACTAATCAAATGTCCTGATTTGTTTTCAATTTGCTGCCTAAGATATCCCTCTTCATTTTTTATCCGGAAGAGATCGCTAGTAATATTTAAAGCCACTACGACGATTGCATTAAGGGTGTCAACAGTTGTGGTGGTTCGTAATACCTCCTCTATTTTTTTATTTAAATAATCTACTATGTTATAAACAAAAACTTCTTCTTCATCGCTTTTAATTGTATATTTCTGGCCCAGTATTTCAATATCTATATTTTTTTTCAAAGCTCCTCTCTAATTATATATCTTCTAGTTTGTCAATCAGACCAACAACCTTGTCAAATACTAATGTCCTTTCCTTATGGAGTTCTTCTATATTATCGGTTAGTTTATGTATGTCTTGATCCTTTTGATTTAGCTTTTCTAACAAAATCTTATTTTCTTCTTTTAAAAAAGTGCTTTGTTTGATTAAGTTATCTATTCTGCCTTCTAGTTTTTCAAAATTACTCAGATCTGCCATCATTATCCCCTAACCAGTTCTTTATTAGAAACTTATTTATGATTATTGTTCTTAAGATAACCCTTAATCTATAAATTTTTCTAAAAAAAGTCAAGAATTTTCTTGATGTAAGGAATTACCTTAGATTTTCATATCATAGTGAATTATTGAGCTAGTACAGCCATCCCTATCCTACTCAATGAGCCATTGGTGCATTTTCTTCATATCAACATCAGCTTGAAGGGACCCGTCCAGTTCATCGGCTACTGGTTTTTTGCATACTCTACAACGTTGTGCACCTCTGAAAAGCGGTTTGCCGCATGAAGAACAATGATAACGTTCGCATTCTGATCGGACCCATTCCACACTGCCTCTCTCATCACCACACTCGGCTACCTTTGCCCGCCATATTGGGATCGTTCTTTTCATAACTCTTGCGCCAGTGGCAAGGGGGAAATTCTGAATCATGCTGCACGGCCATTCCTTGCATTGATGGCAAGAGTAATATCCCTTTGATTTTACACAATCCCTTACTTTGCATACATTACATATACCGTAGAGCTTTTTCGGTGGATCAGGCTGCATACACCCTAAACATGCTGTTTCTTCGGGTTTTGTTCCATAAAGGTTCCCCATAGTGGCCCTGAATTTTTCATTTCCATCCCTTGTTGAAAGGTAAACTCCGCATACACCACAGTATAACCCGCATGGTGCCATTAAATCCTTGTTTCTAATTTCTTCTTCGGTCCATCCTTCCATTTTTGCCTCCTTTTTAGGGTTATAAAAACTACTGGTTTTTATTCTTATAATTATACATAAAGTCGTTCGATGACACAATGTAAAAAACACTGGATTCTTTCTGAAAGTTGAGATATAAGAAAGTGTATGGTTAAATGATGATAATGAGTTTATAAACCCTAATCGCAAAGGGGCAATCACGAGGGCGTCTTTCTCTACTTTTTAATTATAGGAGCGAAGAGGGAGATCGCCTTTTTTTATTTAAGATGAAGCGTATCTGTCCTCTTTTCTCTTATTATTGAATTTCAATTTCCAAAGACGGAGTAAATTATGCCGACAATTGCATCTCTTGAAGATTTGAAAGCTGCCCAGAAAGATCTTCTGGAAGCGAAGGACTTGAATGAGTTAAAGGCGGTATTTAAGAAATGGCGCAGGATAGGTTGGAAGAATGTCTGCAAGCTGTGGCTGGAAGAGAGAAGTCCGGAGCAATTGAAAGGGGAAGGAGGATGAGATTTCTCAAAAAAATAAGTGAAAGAATTCAACAACGTCCCCTTCAACCCTCCAATTCCTGATTTATGGGTTTTTCTACAGACTCGTTATGCAGGGAGTATTCATACCGATGGGTAGTAATATGAACTCAGACTTTTAACCTTTACATAAGGGGATTGCAATGGCCCGGTACAAAGATTACTCGGCAATTTGAGTATTCCCTGAATCAAATTAACAGCCTTACGCGCGAAGTAGCGCGATTTATTGACGATGAAGAACAAAAGCGAAAAAAACAGAAAGATCGTCACATTGGGGCGGATACTATCACTTTTCGTTCCGTTGTTGATCTTTGCCGCCGTTCTTCCATCCTGGCATGCCGATGAAAGAATAAAAAACACAACAATACTTTTCGCAATCCTTTTAATCCCGATTGCGATGATCTGGCTCGGGAATCGCGTTCTGCAAATTATTGGGTGGGTCCTATTGGTAGCACCGTTAGCGATTTTGTTAACCTTGTAGTTCAAGAAAGAGGTAATCACCTGGGTGTCATTCCATTTCTCGACTAACAATGAGCCAGTTTTGCCTTTACTCAAGCAGGTACTTGAAGGGGTAGATCTGATGGTACACGAACTTTCAGCAGTCTAGGGGAGCGGCACAACAAATCACTACCTTTAGGTAAAAAGAGTCAAGTAAAGATTTATCCCCAATACCAATAAATTGGTGTGGGGATATAGCTTCTCCTTAAGAACGTTCTATAAAATTTCCTTTCAAGTCCTTTGGTAACTGTAAGAAGAAAAGGAAAAGGGGACGGTTCTCGCATTCTTTTTAAATAACAGATAGATACAAAGTAATTATTTTATGCCGCGGAGGAGGTATTGGATCAGGTTTCGCAATCACACATTTCCTCCATTCAGCGACACTCTGAGGATGAATAGAGGCAATCAAATCTGAATGGAAAGCTATAAGGAATTCTGTAATTCGCGGAGCTGCTGTATCTGTGACCGATTCTCATATTCTATTAAAAAAGGGCTAACCCGCCATAGGCGGGCTAACCCTCTTTTATTGGTGCCGGAGGTCGGACTCGAACCGACACGGAGGCGAGCCCCGGGGGATTTTGAGTCCCCTGCGTCTACCAGTTTCACCACTCCGGCATTTAGCTTATTGAAATATTAATGCTACATCTCAATATTGATGAAGCTGTAAAAAGTTAAAAATCAGACGACACAGTAAAAAGCTTCAGATGCAAGGCGCGCAAATCCTGAGGAATGAGGCGTACTTGAGAGTACACTGCAATTACGAAGGATGCAGTGCTATCCGCCAAAAGGCGGACACATGGACTTTTTACGAAGCCGTCAATATTGAATTTGAATTATAAGCAAAACCCAACCTGACTGTCAACAAAAACCTTGACGCAAAATTTCTTTTATGGTATGCCATAAAACATAAAAAAACCCAATCAATTTTTGGTTTTTATTAGAAAAATGAAGGGGCTGTAGCTCAGTTGGGAGAGCGCTTGAATGGCATTCAAGAGGTCAGCGGTTCGATCCCGCTCAGCTCCACCAAGAAAATCAAGGGGTTAGTGAATGGCACTAGCCCCTTTTTATTTCATCAAATTCTTATTGCCTCTCTTACCTCCTTCATAGTCTCCTTTGCTATACCCTGAGCCTTCTTAATCCCTGTTTCTATGATTTCTTCTACCCTTTCAAGGTGGTTTAATAAGTATTCCCTTTTTACCTGAAGCGGCGATAGAAAAGTAATTACTCTGGATGCAATTCTTTTCTTGCAGTCAACACATCCAATACCTGCAGATCGACAACTGTGGGATATTTCACTAACCTCCTCAGAGGGGCTAAACAGCTTATGGAAGGAAAAGACATTACAAACTTCCGGGTCTCCTGGATCAGATTTTCTTGCCCTTTGGGGATCTGTGAACATCTCCTCTATCTTTTCCCTGATTACCTCTGAAGGGTCTGATAGGTATATAGCGTTGTTGTATGCTTTGCTCATTTTTCTCCCATCTATACCCAGCAGTTTAGGCATCTCGGTCAAAATAGGCTCCGGGAGAGGAAAGATTTCCTTATAAAGAAAATTAAAACGACGGGCAATCTCCCGGGTTAATTCAAGATGAGGTACCTGGTCTATCCCAACAGGAACCTTATGAGCTTTATAGATAATTATGTCCGCCGCCTGTAAGACAGGATAGCCTAAAAAACCATAGGTAGAAATATCCCTGTTTGTTAATTCTTGTTGTTGCTCTTTATAGGTTGGATTGCGCTCCAGCCAGGACAAAGGAGTGATCATTGAGAGTAGGATATGGAGCTCAGCATGTTCTGGTATCTTCGACTGTATGAAGATGGTGCTTTTTTCGGGATCAATACCTGCACTCAACCAATCGATGAACATATCTGTAATGCTCTCTTTTATTATCTCTGTATTTTCGTACTCACTGGTCAGGGCATGCCAATCAGCAGCAAAGTAAAAACATTCATACTCATCTTGAAGTTTTACCCAGCTGTCTAAAGCTCCGAAGAAGTTTCCAAGGTGCAATTTACCAGAAGGTCGCATACCACTCAATATTCTATTCTTAGACATATAGTGCTTCTCCTTTTCTGTTCCACGTTAGCAGAGAGAGTTTTTCAGGTCTCCGTAGCATCCTTTTCTGCCCTTGCTATATATCAAAGAGGGCATCTGTTGTCAACTTACGCTATCCATATAATTTTCTTTTATAAAATTGATTTCTTCCTTTCTGGTTTTAACCCTTCCATCCAATTTGGCTTCGAGAAGATCGTCCAGTATCCTTTTAAATATCTTCCCTGGTGCTATTCCCAGATTTTTGATATCTTCACCGTTTAAAAGGATATGAGTCCTTTTCAGTTGAGTAAAATAAAGGGATATATTCCTCTTTATATAGTTTTTATCAGTTTTTGCCATGGCGAAAAGCAGAGACTCTGTGGATGTGTGCCTAAGAATATTATAGATTTTGCTTCTCTCTGCTATGTCTCTTTCTCCGATCTGTTTAAGGATAGCCTCCGACTGTTCAATACCGAGGATAATCTTCTGCCTATTTTTTTCAGTTATGGATAACCTTTGACAGAGTTGAAGAACCTCCTGTTTATTCAGGGGATCTATCAATCCAAGGAAGTAGATTCGCCACTTTTCATATTTTTCTTCTAAGTACAGAAGATTGAACCAGGAAATAATTCCTTTAATGTTTTGTAAGTGTTTCTTCATTTTCTCGTTGAATTTTATCTTTGGATGGATAAACCTCAGAATGTCGAATTCAGCTAATCTCTTTATTACCAGTACGGGTTCTTCTTCTTGAAATATAAGTTTCAATTCAGAGAAAAACCTGTAGCCATCCAGTTGATCGAAAAAATTCATCTTGACAGCGTTGTTTATAAGATTAGCGGTGTGCTTCCCTATCTGAAAGCCGAATCTCTGCTCGAAACGGATAGCCCTGAATATCCTTGTCGGGTCTTCAACAAAGCTCAGGTTATGTATTACCCTGATTGTCTTTTCCTTGATATCTTTCTGAGCACCGAAGAAATCTATCAGTTCACCAAAACCTGCGGGATTTAATCTTATTGCCAATGTGTTCATTGTGAAATCCCTGCGGTAAAGGTCCAGTTTTATCGAGCTCAATTCAACGGTAGGGAGCGCTGCAGGGGATTTATAGTATTCGAGTCTGGCTGTGGCTACATCTATCCTGAGGTTGTCAGGGAAGATCAATGTAGCGGTGCCGAATTTCTCGTGAGATGTTACTTTACAGGTATAATCCGTGGCAAATCGCTTTGCCAGTTCAATTCCATCCCCTTCTATTACAATATCAATGTCAAGGGTCTCATGCCGAAGGATAATGTCTCTGACGATCCCTCCTACAAGATAGGCATTGTAATTGAGATCTTCGGCCTTTTTACCTATGTTTTGTAATACTTCAAGGATTCTTTGGTTCAACCGTTCTTTCATCAGTTTTGCAACGGATTTTTTTCTTGTGAGACGGGTGTCACGATCAAAGGCATACGGATAAGAAGGGTCTTTTAAAAGGTCACTTTGTATTGTTCTCAGCAGATCTGTTCTGGTGATTGCCCCCACTATACAGTCGTTTTCCACAACCGGAAGGAACCTTTGATTGTTTTCTATGATAATTTTTTGGACGGTAATGAAGGGAGCATCCGGGCTTACTGATGAAAAATCTGTAGACATATACTCCTCAGTGGGCAGATCCTTTAATCCATGGTAAGTTGCTTTTTCAATTATTTGTCTGGAGATTAGACCCACAAGTTTATTCTCTTTAATCACTGGTAATACATTTATATTGTACCTTGTCAAAAGCTTCCCTGCTCTTTGCAGCGATTCTGCAGAGTCTATCACCTTTACCGGAAAAGCCATTATGTCCTTTGCATGTATCCGTATTCCTATCTTGTTACGAAGAACACTCAGCAGTTTTTCTTCGACTTGAATAAGCGTCAGGTCCCTGATAGTTGCAGATGCGGCAGTCGAGTGTCCCCCTCCTCCAAATTCTATAGCGATCTCACTGACGTTTATATAGTCAACCCTGCTTCTGCAAATTAGATATATCCGATCCTCCATTCTAGCCAATGCAAAGAGTACATTGATATTTTTCATGTCTTTTAGTTTATGGACTAATACTGCGAAATCCCCTATATATTTATTGGTGGAGACCTTGGCTATTACAACGTCAATACCGTTTATATTGTGAGTGGTGGCAGAAAGGACAAGATCATTCAGTAGTGAGACCTCTTCGGCTGTTAATTCTTTGATAAGCATATCTGAAACAGTATTCAGATTTGCCCCTTTGGAAAGGAGATAACTTGCAGCCAGATGATCATCGCTTGTGGTTGAAGAGAAGGTGAACGAACCTGTGTCTTCGTATATCCCGAGGGTCATGATTGTAGCCTCATCAGGACTGATTTCGATATTCCGGTCTTTTAAAATCTGGGTTAAAATAGTCGCAGTGGACCCTACCTCTTTTATTACTTCCAGAGAGCCTGAGATGTCGTCAGATGAAGGCGGATGATGATCATATATATGGATATCCAAATTCGTCCTGTCTTTAATCTCCGCGAATTTCCCTATTCGACTTGCCTGTCTTGTATCAACCAGGATAAGACGATGGATGTTTTCAAGGTCTATGTTCTTTAGCTTTTCTACCTGAAAGACGTAAATCGTTGACTGGATAAAAAAATCCCTCATGCTTTTTTCCTGAGAACCAGGAAAGGCAAGACGAGCCTCTGGATACAGCTTTTTTGCCGCCAGCATCGAAGCGAGAGAATCAAAATCGGCATTTACATGTGTGATAATTACTTCCATTGTAGCAGGTCACCGCAAATCATAGAAATTCAGTGTCAGTGTTACGCAGGGGCGAGAATAACCTCGCCCGTACTGATCGGTGTTTCCTCCAGAGGCGGACTGACCCGGACCCACTGATACAGTCTAAGCCCTGGGATGTAATTGATTATGGAGCTTTTTTAATCTTTCTCTTGTCACATGGGTATATATCTGGGTGGTAGAAATATCAACATGGCCCAGCATAGTCTGCACTGAACGCAGGTCTGCTCCCCTTTCCAGGAGATGGGTGGCAAAAGAATGCCTTAAGGTGTGAGGTGTTATATTCTTCTTTATCCCTGCCTTAAAGGTATACTTTTTAATAATCTTCCAAAAGCCCTGTCGGGATAGAGAATTTCCTGAACGATTTACAAAAAGATAAGGACTGTTTGAGTTTTTAAGTAGTTTTTTTCTGGCAGACACCAGATACTCCTTTAGCTTTTGTGTTGCCTGACTCCCTATGGGAACAATTCTCTCCTTGTTACCTTTTCCAAAGGCAATGAGGTAACCCACTTCTAAATTAATACTGTTTAGGGATAGAGAAACGAGCTCAGAAACCCTTAACCCGGTGGCATACAGCAGTTCTAACATGGCAGAATCCCTTATGCCTAAATGATTGTTTGTATCAGGTTGATCAAGTAACCTCTCCACCTCGTCCAGTGCCAGGGTACTGGGCAATTTGATCCATGTTTTTGGAGAGTCAATTTTTGTGGCAGGGTTTTTCTCAAGGTAATTTTCATTAACCAGAAACTTATAAAACATTTTGACAGCCACCAGGTTTCTTGCAGTGGTCTTGGTTGCGAGCCCCTTTTGCTTTAGTGTAGAAATGAAAGCCATTATACGAGAACTGGAGGTCTCTTTAATATCTGTGATATTGTTTTTTTCCAGATAATCAAGGTATTTGTTTAAATCTCTGTTGTATGATTCCAGGGTGTTTTTAGATAATCCTCTTTCAACGACAAGGTAGTTTAAAAATTCATCGAGCAGGTTCACCATGGTCATCTTATTTAACCCCATTTTTACTACCCTTTGTTTGCCTGTTTTTTTGCTATGGCTTCCAGGATAGTTACAAGGATGACTATTATTGCTGCCTGGATTACCAGAAGAATTGCGTCAACGGTTCGGGCATAGCGTAGTACAATGGCGCTTATACCCATACATGCACAGAGAAAGAAGATGAACAGGACGCTTTGTTTTTTGCTCTTTAATAAGAACTCCAGACGGTGGTGAAGGTGGTCTTTTCCCACATAGTTAATCCACTCCTTTAAATTAGTAACCTTTCCTGAAATAATCCTTGTTAAAGTTATATGTGTCATATCAAAGACAAAGATCCAGAAGATAAGCAGAGGGGTAGCCAGAGAAACTATTGGGTTATTATCAGCCCAATCACCGAATATGGCAAGAGATGCGAGTGTAAATCCCAGAAAGTTACTGCCGGCATCTCCAAGGAAGATGGTGGCAGGTTTATGCAGCCTGAAGTTATAAGGTAAGAACCCAATGCAGCTGCCCATTACGGCAATAGCTATCCATCCCAGGAAAGGCTGATCTGTTTGAAAGGCGACAATCCCAATGAAAAAGGCTGTGATTATACCCAGACCCGAAGCTAAACCATCCATCCCATCGAAAAAGTTAAAGGAATTGGTAATTCCAATCACCCATAAAAACGTTAAAAATATATTTCCTGCAAGCCCAAGTGGTGTTTCAGGGAAAAGGTCTAATACTATCCCTGAACCGATTATGATAGATGTAGCCAGAAACTGAACCAGAAGCTTGAGTCCTGCCGGAATCTCTATTATATCGTCTACTACACTTATTAAGAATACTATGGTTCCACCTATCAAAATGCCAAGCAATGGTTTTGTATAGATGTTGTTAATAAAAATAGAACTGACGAAGGCAATATATATAGCAATGCCTCCAAGCAGGGGTGTAGCCTGGTGATGAACTTTTCTATCGTCTGGATGGTCTAAGATATTTACTTTTTTTGCAAGGTATCTTACCCAGGGGGTCACAGTAAAGGAAAGGGAAGAAGAAAAAAGAAGTATAAAGAGCCATCTATGACCCTGTTCGTGTAAAAATGTCCTTGTATAGGGAACCAATATGTTCACAAAAAGTATTACAAAAACTAATAGAATTAAGAAATATAAAGCATTACCTAAGTTGAAGTTTCTCTTAGAATTTTTCAAATCCTTTACCTTTCTTCAATTAACCTCTTTACCCCTTTGATAACCTCTGTCACTTCACCAGAGGCAAGGGAAGGGTAAATAGGGATGGACAGGGCACTGCTCCATATCCTTTCTGTCTCAGGAAGATCGGATAATCCCAGATAATAGTGTAATGGACGGTACACAGGGCGTTCACAGCAGATACCTTCTTTTTTAATTTGTTCTAAAAGTCTTTCAAGGTCTCCTTTAACTCTTATAACATAACGGTAAAAGATATGCTCCCTCTCAGGGTATCCTCTTGGCAAAAGAGCAGGTATATTTGCCAGCTCCCTGGAGTATCTCTTTGCAATAGCTCTTCTTCTTTCTAAAAAAGATGGCAATTTTTCCATCTGACTGATGCCCAGGGCAGCCTGAAGGTCGGTCATCCTATAGTTGAAGCGGATTTTATAGTCATCTCTGTTATCATAATCCCGGAGGTCTCTCACCCTTTCCAGTAGATGGGGAGAATCTGAAAGAACCATCCCGCCTTCTCCCGAGGCTATTACCTTAGTAGCATAAAAGGAGAATATCGACAGCGTTCCAAAACTGCCAGTTTGTTTTCCCTTGTATGTGGCACCAAGAGATTGAGCACAGTCTTCTATCAATGGAACTCCAAAGGACAGTAGTTCCTCCAGATTGGCAGGCAGGCCAAAAAGATGAGGGACAATAATTGCCCTGGTTTTTTCAGTAAGGGATTCTTTTACCCTTTTTGCATCAATGTTAAAGCTGTCTGGCTCAATATCAACAAGGACTGGGGTTGCCCCTACATAGTTTATCGCATTCAACAAGGCAGTGCAGACATAACCTGGAAGGATTATTTCATCTCCTTTGCCTACCTCTAAAGACAGCAAGGCCAAGTGTAGGGCAGAAGTCCCTGAATTTGTAGCAACCCCTCCCTTAACCCCGACAAATTCAGAGAGGTTGGCTTCAAACCTCTTCACATACTTTCCCTGAGAGATCTGGCCCGATCGCAATACCCCAAGGACAGCATCATAATCTTTCTTGTCAAGGGTTGGTTTTGAATGTGGGATCATAATCTTCCTGTTGGGGCGACCCGATGGGTCGCCCTGAATTCGGATTTTCGTCGTCCAAATCCCATTTTAATGGATTGTCTATAATATACTCCTGAATGTGGTTTAATTCATTTTCATCACGAATGGCATGTTCCCAATAATTGCGTTGCCATTTAAAATGTTGAATCCCCATTTTGTGGATTCGTTTTGTAACAACCGATTTGAATTGACCAATGATGGATCCTAATGAATTGGAAAACAACCGTGGTTTTGTAAGGGTGATCCGATGGATCACCCCTACAGGATTGGCATCAATGATAATAATTCCATGCACATGATTGGGCATAACCACAAATATATCCAATTTAATGTTTTTTCGAATTTGGGCGGTTTTTAACCATTCATCCTGTACAATTTCCCCCAATTCATTCAACACCATTTCCCCATCCACAACATCCCCAAATAAACATTCCTGGTTTTGGGTAATGAGAGTCATATAATAACAACCTGCCTGTAAATAATCGTATCCCTTTAAGCGGATGGAACGGCGGTGGTGTTTTTCAGGGTTGTATTTCATTTTGTTTATTCTATCTCTACTTCAATGACATGCGACGTATCTACTCCCACAATATCAACCACTTTAACCATGATTTTATATTTGCCCGCTTTCGTGTAAGTATGCGGGACGGTAATAAGTTCAAGAGATGAGTTCTTTTTTGTTCGGAATGACTGCCACAAATTCTCAAAGATATAATTACCCGTCCAGATTTCTTTCACATGACCATCTTCTTCAACCCGAATCATTTCCTTTTTATCTTCATAATCGAAATCCACTGCCCAGTAATCGATCCAGTCCAGCCAGTTTTTGGTGAGCAGTTCCCGCTTTAAAATGCCGTGCTCGTCTTTGGTCAGTTTAGTAATTTGCCCGTTTTCAATGACTACCTTGTAGCCGCCTTTTTTCAGCGACTGCTCCAGTTCTTCCAGATCGTCCTGCGTGTAGTAGGTGGTGAAATTGGTGAGTTCAATTTTGACGGTTTTCCCTGTCTGTCCGCCAGGCAGGCCTTCAATATACGGTTTGACCTGCATATAAGCAACGTCATAAAACTTAACCTGTCCTTTTTCCACTGCCCGTTTGTCAAACACTTCCCTGGGAATGTAACGCAGACGGATGTCCACTCCCTGCTGGCGCAGTTCGTCTTTTATGTAGGGCACCAGCCCCATTTCAAATTCAAAACCCAAAATATCCACCTGTGTAATCAGGTTCTGGCGGCACTCCTCAAACACCTCTTCCACCAGCGTTTTGGTGACAGGCACATTGAGCGGACCCACATGCACAAACCTTCCTGCCTTTTTGCCGTGCAGAAGGCGATGTCCTTCTATGCGTTGCGCCGAGTAGCCTTCCAATATCAGATTGACATATTTCTCGTGTTTGGCTTCCAGTAGTTTTTCCTGCTGTCCGGGCGGGATATTGGCAGGCACACCGAAGAAAAACTGGCGTTCGTATTTGCCCAGATTGAGCACCTCAAAGGCACGGTAGGATTTGACCTGATATTTCAATTCCCGCTGCACCTGAATCATACGTTTGCGGGTGGTGTGAACGGCAAATCTGCCCAGATCACAGGCGATCCATTTCCTACCAAGTTTTTCCGCCACCGCGGCGGTGGTTCCGCTGCCGCAGAAGAAATCGGCAACCAGATCGCCCTCGTTACTGCTGGCTTTGATGATGCGCTCTAAAAGGGCTTCGGGTTTTTGGGTGGGGTAGTCTAATCGTTCTTTTGCTTGTGAGTTGATGAAGTTGATTTCCCATACATCTGGGGCTATTGTTTCTTCGATATTAACTTCAACTATCCTTGCATATTCTGATAAATCAATTCTACCTTGATTAACAGCCTCATCAACTTTTTCTTTGTTATATACTATTAATTGTGGTTGCCTTTTACCATCTATTAAAACAGAATTCCTATCCCAGCCTTTTTCATGCTTTTGTTTTTGACCTTCTGTAGCCTCGATATAAATGGTATTTAAGCAATATTTATTACTCTTGGCATAAAATAATAAATCATCGTGCATTTTTTGGAAAGAACCACTACCAGCTGTCCATCGTCTATAATGCCAAATTACTTCATTCTTAAAATTTGTTATTCCAAATATTTCGTCTAACAAAAATTTCAAAACACTATTTAATCTCCAATCACAATGCACATAAATATTGCCATCCTCTGCCAGCAACTGATGCATCAGTTTCAGCCGTTCATACATCATGGAAAGGTAGGATGAAATGCCTCTGCCCCAAGTGTCACGGTAGGCGATCTCTTCGATGATGGACTGCTGTTTGGTTACATCCTCGCCGTTCACGGCAATGTTGTAGGAAAAATCCGCACCTACGGCAAAGGGCGGGTCAATGTAAATCAGTTTCAGTCCACCCTCTTTTTCAATCTCTTCCCTCATTGGTCCGTTCACCAGCGATGAGAGAATGAGTTTGTTATCGCCCCAGATTAGTTTATTTGTCCAGCCTTTTAACTGTCTGCCTGTTGTATCAAGCCAGTTCATCTGTTCCGGCTTGGTTTCTTTTCTGGGTTCGTCAATATGTTCAATGGAATGAAAGGGTAGTACAGCATTGGTCACGGATTCATTGCGCCCGTTCCAGAACAGAAAAACGTCTTCATCATCGGCGTATAATTTGTAAATGTATTCTTTGGACAGGGGTTTACCGTGCTGGATTTGATCAATTATTTCCTGTTTTTCTTTTTCAGATAAATGAATTTCACCCATTAATATGCTCTTTTTCCCCTCGGTCATCATGAAGTATCAATATTGTTTATGCCCAGGTGTTCAATGTCTTTTTGATGCTTCGAGTATGGTTATTCCAACAAGTTTTTCGCCCCGATATCTATGCAAAATACCGTCTTGCGACATTTCGGAATCCGTAGCCTTCTGTGGACGATCAAAACTGATATAAAGCGCGTCTGCTTCCTTGTCATAGTCTATCCACATTTTGGTGACAGGAAATTTTAACAGATGTGGCGTAGCTTTGAATACTTCTGCTAATGTCTCTTGCTTTAAGATTTCTTTTTCCATACTATCACCTCGTTTTCGAGTTTAATTTTCCTGGTAAAGTATGCAGTGATGATAAATCCATCATTGATAAATTCCTTATAAACGACGGCTAAAAATTTCATTTTGTCAATTTCCTGTAAAGCAATAAAAGCACCTCCGTAACCTTTGATAATATAATCTGCTTCTTCGACCGCTCGGAGAACTGTATCATAATAACCTGCTATATCATCATGGTTTTCGACGATATGTTTCCATCGTTCATCAGTGAGCCTTATCGGTACATTGTTAATGGATAAAGCAATGTCCGCCATTATAATTATTCCTTCTCATTTAAAGGTGCTTTTTTCAACTATGAGTATTTAAATAATTTCGCAACGTCTTTAAACACCTTCAAATCCTTTTCGTATTTCTCCCACGTTTCCTGCTTCACATACAGTGGAACATAGCAGCGTTCATTCTGCGCGGCATTGACATCATTGCACCAGACTTGCAGGCGCTTGATTTTTCTCACATCGTCCAGATCTTCTCTGCCTTTAGTCTCGGCAATGTAGGTTTCCTGTTCAGCTTTCTTGATGAGAAAGTCAGGATGAAAATCGTGGATGTTGCTGTCCTCACCCTGATATTCGATTTTAAAATTGAGCGTTTGGTAATTTTTGGCAAAGGAGATAATATCAACGCAGTTTTCCAGAAAGGCGGCAAATTCCAGTTCAAACTGGTTGTCACCGATAATTTTGTTGTAAACACTTCTTTGTGGAACAAGGTAGGGCTGGTTATCTACCACCAGAGGCTTGGTTTTCCGCAGCGAAATATAATTTTTTATTTGTGCGGAACCTTTATCTTTTATAGTTAACTCATCAATGGCTTTTTTGAATGCACCGTATATGGTCTGTTTTGCCTCGATTTCAGAGAGATTTCGTAAAATGACAGGGGCTTCAATGTTTACGCTTTTACCGAATAATTTTTGCCGAATAAACTGCTCCACTTTGGGATAGAGAAGATTAAATCCGCTCACCAGACGGCTTTCCTTGAGAATGGCCTGCGTAAAAAAACCGACCACGTTTCGATAATCAGGCAGGGTATCGGTAAACTCAATTTTATGGGAAAATTCACCGTCAATATCGGTAAACACAATTTCTTTCAATTCATTTTCGCTGAATTGTTTCATGGGAACGGGGGCGGCGTGCATGGCATCCACCTGAATATCCTCCAGATTTTTATAATCCCGATGGATGCGTGGGGATAAAACAGGAATTGGAATATCCAGTTTCTCCAAATCTTTTTTTGTATTGTCACTGTCTATTTCCACAATAATCGGGTTGCGGGATTTGGCCGTCTCCCCCATGGGTCTGTAGCTGAATTCCACACCTTCGGTTTTAATGGATTCCACAAATTCGATAAAGGCAGACGTGCCAACTACCACCAGTTCTTCCTTCACCTCCATGCCGAACATCTTGCGCAAGCCCCTACCCAGGGTTTGTTCAGGCAGAATTTTAGCAGGGGAGCCATAAGGACGCAGCCCCACAATGGTCATCACATTACGGACATCCCATCCTTCCCTGAGCATCATCACCGATACAACAGCTTTGTAGGGCGATGTGTCTTCATCCACGGTATCCGCTGCTTTGCGCAATTGTTCCAGTTCATCTTTATCCCTTTTGGTTTTTGTGGTTTCTGATATTTCACCGCTTTTCTTGGTGTGTATGAGCAACACGGAATCTTTGAATTCGGGATAATGGGATTCGAGATAATCTTTAGTCTGATTGGCTTCCTTGGTGTCCAGCGTCATTGCAAACAGAACAGGGGTTTTCTGGCTTTTTAATTCATCAAACTGTTTTTTCCATTCGATATAACCAAGATGGATAAAATCTTTATAGCGTTCCACAAATTCAGACGACGTCTTTTCGTTCAATTTCCCTCTCGAAGCCTCATCAGGCAGCACAGGCGATTTGACAATTCGCTGTTTGATGGCTTCCACAAGTGGGTAATCACAAATGGTCTGAACAAATATGGCGCCGTCATTGTGTTTGGGCGTTGCGGTATTGTCAATTTGCAGAGAGATTCCCTTGCCCTGTTTCAGTTTTAAATGATTGTTGATATCTTCAATGTTTTTGAACCACTGCATTTCAGGATCATGGATATGATGCGCTTCATCGTTCATCACCACCAGGTCTTTTATTTTAGCACTGCGTAGCACTTTCCCTAAATCCATCCCTTTGGAAGTATCGGCATCGGCAGGTGGTTTTTTACCTAAGAATTCTTCTTCCAGAGACAACTCTCTGTCATCATTCAGATAAACGCGATGGATATTGGTCAGGAATAGATTGCCTTCTTCGGTGATCGGTTTTAATTTGTCCTGAATATGCAGGGTCAGATGAAAAAAGTCGTTCTGCCAGTCACGGTCAGCATAACCGTTTTCCGGAATTAAAGGGTCTTCTCTGAAAATCTTAAAGTTGTCAAAATCCTTACGTAGCCTGTTCAGCACAATTATGTTAGGGGCAATAATTAGAAAATTGCGGGAAAGATCAGATTCGGGTTCATAGAGTTTATGAAAATATGACCAGACAAGGGCAAGAGTTAACACCTTTGTTTTTCCCGAACCCGTTGCCATTTTGATCACGTATCGAGGCCAGGTTTCGGAGAAATGACCTGTGCTGATACGATTGGAAGAATCGAAACGCATGAGGTCGTACTTGTCTCTGGCTTTGGCGATTTCATACAAATAGATGATAGATTCAATGGCTTCCCGCTGAGCAAAATAGTACTGGAAAACATCGCCGTTTTTCTTGCCTGCCTGCCGCGCCCTGCCCGGCGCAGGCAGATGGCCGTCCGGCTTGAACCAGAATTGCAATAATGCCTTTGTTGTATCTGATGCCCCTGAATAATTGCTGTCCCACCATTCTTTCACAGCTAAGCGTATTTTATAAACCAACGGCGGGATTAATTGCTCATAGGCTTTTTCTTGTAAGTCTTCCTGCGAAGGCGCCCAGCGGATATTGGGGTCAAGAATCTGATATGGGTTTTGTGGGAATTGGTTCATATTCTATTTCTTCTAATTCATTTTTTCTATCGAATCATTATTAATGGTCATAAAAGAATCTTGTGTTGTTATAGGGGGACACCCACTAGCTTTGTAAGCATCTTCTCTAAGATTTATCAATCCAGTCATCCCTCTGAGTAAACTGTGGAATCCATTGCCATTCTTTGAAGTCGAAGAAATGCCTTCTTTTCGGCAACTTCCTTTGATTTCCTAATTCGTCTCTAAACTCGATTTGCAGATCCATCGTCAGTTGTTCGCGATAATTATCATCAGTAGCTTCTTCTATTATTTGCCCCATTGTTTTTCCTTTCTTGTCTAGAAGCGGAGCAATCTCAAACCATCCTTGATTTACCTGTTGAGGAAACATATACCACGTCTTCTTTCCATTAAAGTCATCATGGTATCCAACGGACTGACCATAAAGTTGAAAATTACACCAGACTTTAGCTCTGAGTATTAGACTAGATGGGTTTCCGATCCGAAACATTGTGCGCCCTTTATCGCTTTTATCTTGAGTCAGAACCTCCATCATATAATAGGCTTGCAAAATGCTTTCTCGTTCCCACCTCGATCGAGTGATCGAAGCAATTAGGTTTGTATCATTGGCATAAATAATAAGGGCAACCAAAGTGAGGGTAATAACAATAAATGTTCCGACATCCAAAATATCCATGTTGGACGTACATGCAGTTCGATATACTACATAAGCGCCGTAGAGGAGGATCAAACCAATAATAACAAAAATGATTTTTCTCATTACTCAATCCTCTTGTACAATTACAGTAAGGGCCAACTTATTGTTTCGATTAACATTCTAGCGTCGAACCATCACCTTGACCAAAATCCGCAAGACTTTTGGAATCAGGTGTATGCCGTTGTTCGCTCAAAGCATTTTTTGTAATTCTTCCCGTGTAATATCACAATCCCTTAAAATTTGGGCAAGAAGTCCCCTTCCTATGGTTTCTCCACGATGGACAGGAACCACTGTGCACCGACCATCAGGATGTTGCAGAAAGTGATGACTTCCTTTGGTTCGTAAAACTTCAAACCCCATTTTTCTTAATGCGCTAATGAGCCGGACGCCCGTAACAGATGGGAATGTAGTCATACGGTTACCGCTACTTTTTGGATGCCGATAAACTCATTCGATGTTGGCTTCTCTACTTCAAGGCAGAGTTCGATAGCTTCTTTAATCCTCTTCATCAGGACATCAAGCGATTTTGCCTGAGTATGGCAGCCTCGAAGAGTTGGCACAGAGGCAACGAAATAACCATCCTCATCTTTTTCAATAACAACACTAAACTCTTTCATTTACTTATCCTTTCTTGTAGAAAACTGATTCACCGTGATTCAAAGGATTTCTCGTTTTACTCGAAATGACATTATTGTAACTTTATTTAAGAAAAGATGTACCAAGAAAATTCAATACATGCTCCGCAACGGTCCTTTCCTTCCCCCAGTAGAAGTGGTCAGCGCCAGGGATAACACTCATAGATTTTGGCTCTTGTAGAGAATCAAAGAGTTTTTCCATTTCTTTCTTTGGACATGCAAAATCCGAATCTCCAAAAAGTAGCAGTTTAGGTTTAAAAGACCCTTTGAGCAAGCTGAAGTCATACATGGCAACAGGAGGGGATATCCCAACCCAAGCCCTGATTCTATCATCCTTATCAGCAACCTGAAGGCCCACCATTGCCCCAAAGGAATATCCTACGAGAAAGATACCGTTGGTTTCCGATAGGGGTTCAAAATTTTGAACCCCTTCAGAAAGAAAATCAATTGCCCCTTCTACATCTTTTACTTCTTCTACGCCCCCACCATAGGTTCCCTCACTATTGCCAACCCCCCGGAAATTAAACCTTAGTGTAATAAAACCCTGTTCAGAGAGGGTATCTGTTATGCCTGTGACGACATTATTATGCATGTTCCCACCGTATTGAGGGTGAGGATGGCATACCACCACCGCAGGAGAGGGGTTATGGGTTTTTGTCAAGGTGAGGATGCCCTCTAACTTTATGCCTCCTGAATTGAAGAATACCTTTTCCTCTTTCATCTCTTTTACCGCGCATCTATTTTTCAGAGGGCAAGACTGTGCCTCAATGCGTCATCGACTCTTTCCATCAACTTGGGGGAAAGAACAGCAAGCCTTGTCGCCGACAGGCGGTTTTTATCAATGGTCCTGATCTGGGACAAATTCACTATAGAATCTTTTCTCAGGTTTTCGGATTTGGGAACGGCCACACAGATCGGATACGACGCCTTCTTTTGCGAATATTCGGTAATAATTGCCACGATTGTGGTTGGGGAGTATGTGTTGCCTATGTCATTTTGAATGATGAGCACAGGTCGGGTTTTGCCTGTTTCGCTTCCCAGAACCGGGTCGAGGTTGGCATAGTAGATTTCACCGCGTTTAACTTCTATCGGTGTCATGTTTTATGCTCCTTTCATGCCAGGTTTTCTGAGTCAACATATTTGAAATCTTCGGATATGCAGGCGTTCTCCTCGCTCAGCCCCTCGTACGCCGTCTTCATCTTCTCCTCAAATAATTCTCTTTCAATCCGGCTGATTTTTTCATCAATCGACTCCCGAACCAGTGCCGAGATCTTTTTCCCCTGCAGAGACGCTACTTCAGCCAGTTTATCCCTTGTTTCGCCCGGAACCTGGATATTAATTCTGACATGTTTTCTTTGCACTGCTAAAGTCATATTTCTGCACCTCCATTATACACCATTTTTATACATCATTTTATAGCAGAATTATACACCTTCGTCAACTACTTTTGATGAAGTCGTAAAAAGTCAAAAATCGGACGGCACAGTAAAAAGCTCCAGATGCAAGGCGCGCAAATCACGAGGAGTGAAGCGTACTTATAGTTACGCTGTAACGACGAGGGATGCAGCGCAACGCCGCAGATGGACTTTTTACGAAGCCGTCACTTTTCCATCTCAGACAGCTTCCTTACCCCAATTTTCATCGGCAGGAAAACAGCAAGAACGTTTATAACACCTACAGCAAAGAATGATAGCCATATTGCTATCCATTGCGAAAGATGAAGTTGGTGATGGGTTATCTGGGACATAAATATTATGTATACCGGCCATGCCTCCAACATAACTATCAGACCAATAAAGATCATACTGCATATCATGTAGACCACTCCGCCAAAGCTGGTTGCCATTTTTGCTACATTTTCTACATTGAATCTTGGATAAGAAGCCCCAATTCCAATAGCCAGGCTTATTATGCCAAAGGTCATACAGAATACGGTAATCGATGAGAGGAGCATCATGAAATTGCTGACCTTCAGAAGGTAATTTGACAGGATTATAAGGATCTCCGCTACTACCAGCAAAGGCAGGAGGTTGATAAAGAACTTGCTCCAGAGGAAACTTCTTATGGTTATGGGTGAGGTTCCGATTATCCAGAATGATGGTCCCTCCAGGCTTACAGCGGGGAATGCAAACCTTGCTGCTATAGCAGAAAGGACAAATCCAGCCAGCCCCATGTTTAAGAAAGAAATCAGGTTTTGCAGATAAAAGGTAGGGATAGGTGACCTGTCCAGGGGGAGAACACTGAAGTTGTATAGATACACGACAACCAGGGCAGCCAATAGGAACAACTGTGACCATTGTGTAGTATCTCTGAGGAAAGTCTTTATATCCTTTATTATTAAAGCCCTGGTTTGAGGAGAGAAGTGTCTGGTAAAAAAGGTGATAAGTCTATCTATTACCCTGGTCTTTGATATGGTGGATTTTTTAGCCTCTTGTGCTTTTGACCACCCGTCATAGTACAGATAGGAGGAAAGGTAATTTCCAATTACAATCAATGCCAATCCTGTACTTAAAAGGAGGAGTAAAAAGAAGACAGGACTGCCCGGGGAGTTTTGAAGAAGGGGGAGAATCGCCTCAGTTGCCCAATGGCTTGGGAGAAAAGGAGACGAAGGTGTCTTTAGTGCAGTAAGGTAAGCTGCTACAGCAGAAAATGTGTCAGGATCAACAAGCTTCTCTGGTCTGAGGAAGCGGAAAAGGAAATACAGTATTACTACAACTACAATAGAAAGCAGCAGAAATATATCTTTAGTCCTCTTTGCAGGAAATGCGTTTACCAAAACCATTGTCAGGATTATACCCAGTCCTGCCGGAATGATAAGGAAGGGGATTATTACACTGATCAGCCACAAATAGTATGTTAAAGATGCACCGTACACAAATCCATACGCGATAAACACCGGCAGTCCAAAGAGGAGTATCATCCACGAACTATCGACAATTGTCTCAATAAATCTTGCCAGATATATCTTGCTAAGGGAGACAGGGGCTGAATGTATCAGATTGAGGTCATCTGAAAGATAAAAGGTGGATAAGGAGGTTATTACATTACTGAAGAGTAAGATGGAAAAGAAGGTAAGGAATAGCATGGAAAGCAATCTTCTTGCCAGCAGGTCCCCTATGACCTCAATACCCTGAAAGTATGTTAAGACCCTGTAAACCCCGATAAATACCCCGATCCAGAAAAAGACAGCCAGCAACAGAAGCATGGTTGCCTTTGCCATTTCCCATTTATCCCGGCTGTTTATCCGGTTTTTTAAGGAGATTAGCCGTGGGGTTAACAGTAGAGTGACGTTTTCCATTTTTCTTTAACTATCTCTTAAGAACATCGATGATTCCCTTCATCTCTTCGCCACCAGTAAGTGACAGAAAGACAGATTCCAGCCTCTGATCCTTGGTATACTCTGCTTTATTTCTAAGCTCATCCATTGTCCCCAATGCAATTACCTTACCCTCCTGAATGATTGCTATCCTGTTACACATCTCTTCAGCAATCTCCAGAGTGTGGGTAGACATAAAAATGGTAGTACCCCGGGAGGACATCATCTTGAAAATCTCTTTAACCAATCTGGCACCTTTAGGGTCTAACCCCACCATAGGTTCATCCACTATTATCACTTTAGGGTTATGGATCAAGGCTGATGACATTACCAGTCGCTGCTGCATTCCATGAGAATACCCTTCTATCAGTTCGTTACCCCAGGGAGTAAGTTCAAAGAGTTCCAGAAGTTCAGAGATTTTACTTTCATAGCTATTTGTGTCAATACTGTATAGACCTGCCATAAAGCGAAGAAACTCTTTACCTGTCAGTTTTTCATAGAGGAAGGGACGGTCTGGAATAAAACCAACTACTTTCTTTGCTTCCATTGGATTTGTAATAATGTCGTACCCATCGATTATAACTCTCCCGGAGGTCGGTTTAAGCAGCCCTACCATTATCTTAATAGCAGTAGTCTTCCCTGCACCATTAGGCCCAAGAAACCCGAATATCTCCCCCGATTTCACCTCCAGATTGATATTGTCTAGTGCTTTTACCTTACTGTATCTCTTTGTTAGGTCAATGAGTTGAATCATTTGTGCTCCAGAATTTCTGCCTTTAGATGCCCGATCACCTTCATCATCTCAACCTGTTTATCGAGTTCACCCTCTACAAATCCTATATGGGTGGCATCTGCAGGGAATTGGTCCATAGTTGGGTCAAGGGACAGCCACTTTCCTACATATACTTCTGCCCATGCGTGATAATAAAAATTATTATCGGATAAAACAATGCCTGTAATGATCCTGGTTGGTATCCCCACTGCTCTGGTCAATGCTGTGAAAAGGGTTGTATGTTCGTTACAATCTCCAACCTTTGATTCCAGTACCTCAAGAGCGCTCGGGATACTTATGGTAGGTTTCTTATCTATGCTTTGATAGACCCACTCCATTATTCTTTTTGCTGCCTTTAAGGCATCTTTCTCATTTCCAACTATTCTCTTTGCTTCTTCTATTATCTTTGCATCGTTGCTCTGAACTAAATGGGATGGTTTGAGATGCTCCTCAAATCCCCTTTCCTTTAGAGGTAAAAAATATGTTTTGATGGTCTTGGTCTCTTCTCGGGTTATTTCGAGAATATCCCCTTTCAATACCTGTCTGCCACTTGTAAGGTTGAAATCACTCAGGGGAATACCCCTGAGTCTTACCTTCAGGTACTTAACAAGTTTGGGGTTTTCGATACGGATATTTACCGGTACGGCAGTAGACAGGATAATATCAGTACCGGTGCCTCTACCCCAGTTCTTTGTTAATGCCTCTTCTTTCGTCTCCTTTACCATTACCATTCCCATAGGACTTTCCTCTTTCAGTGTCTTGCCTTCTTCACTGATCCATGACCTAACCACTAAACCTCTGAAAGACTCTTTCAGGCGATATGCTAAAATGCTCTCATTGCCAATTTTGAGCCTTTCTTTTCCCTCAATCTTGACAACTATATCTTCATTGCTCATCGTTGAAGGGTCGAATATCGGGACTCTAAACTCCTTTCCGACAGTCAGTCCCTGCTGTAATAACATGAGCCTTAAGCTGCCCGGCAAATAAGGGGTTGTTTTTAATGGGATTTCCTTTCTAATATTACGTCCTCCTGAATGTATATACAGTTCCATCTCAGTTTCATTAACCTTTGCCTGGGCATGGAATTTAACCACGCCGGATTGAAGATCGAAACGAAACGATTTTATAGAAAAATCCCTGCCAAGGATAGCGTTTGTAAGAATTGTTATCTCCTGAGGGGTACCCATCACATTTAGCCTCATTAAGGTTCTCTCTGAGACCAGATAGATGTCGTTCCCCTTCTGGATATTTGTGACACTGTATCCGATCTTATCCTTACCCATATAGATGCCCATCCATTCTTCTCCTAAGATAAGGTCGGCTTTATCAATATCTGCCAGAGCCGGGGGCTGGGAGAATTCCGGGATATTAAAGTATGTCCTTTTGACCAGCAGCCCCATCATTACCAACCAGAAGGCAATGATGGAGATGGCCAGTATCTTAGAGTATCCTTTTAATATTTTCATTTTTCAGATTGAAAGGATTCAAGGATTCGAGGATTCAAGGGGTCAAGTGAAAACCTGGTCTTTCTACTCTTCTTGACCCCTCGAATCCTTGACCCCTCGAATCCTAAATTCTTAGAGACAAATTCTCAGATTGAATGTGTAAGAATCTAAATATACCTAAACGGCATGGGGGTAAAGGTTAAAACAAATGTAATGAGGGTTATCCACCCGATAATTTTCCTTCTTCTGTCCAGCGGTGTCCACTGGTCAAGTGGACGAGGGTGTCTTATCCCCATTAACAGGAGCAAAAACCCCCAGATAAACCATCCCTTCCAGCCAAAGAAACCCAGGGCAAAGAGGAAGAAAACGGTGATTATGGAAAGCCTTTTTTGTTTTTCTCCCATGATTGCATAGGCTACGTGTCCCCCATCAAGCTGTCCTACAGGCAGAAGGTTCAGTGAAGTAACCAATAACCCTATCCATCCGGCAAACCCTATGGGATGTAAGATAATATCGTAACTTTCCGGAAGAGAACCCAGGGTGAGTTTGGCAAGAAGGGAGAAAAGTATCGAAGAACCCAGGGCTGCACCACCAGGCTCAGTTGCTATTTTTACTTCAGACAACTTCAAGCCCATGATGAGAAAGGGGATGGAAACGATAGTTCCAACCAATGGGCCGCTAGCACCTATATCCAATAGGGTCTTTCTGTCCACTAAGGGTGATTTCATCTTTATAAATGCCCCGAAGGTTCCAATAAACGATGGGGCTGGGATAAAATAGGGTAGGGTAACATTGATATTGTGTCTTTTGGACATGATATAATGACCCAATTCATGGGACAGCAGAATAAATATCAATGTCAAAGCAAAGGGCATGCCCTTCACGATTTTAAAAGGGGTTTCTATGGGATTTACCCCCTGTTGAATCGCCCCGGCAATTATTGTTGTGGCTAAAGTTGCAACAAAAAGCAGGATGGCTATCTTAAATTTAGGCTTTGTTTCCTGGTCCATAGATTTCCTTTTATGTTTTTTCGGCTACTTTCCAGAAGGTCTTTACCGGATAATTCCCCTTCCTTAAAATTGTAGGGGCAGTTCACAAACCACCTTTCAGGGAGAAAAGTTGAGAATAGTCTTCCATAAGCCCCTTTAACGAGGGATAAAAGCTTTCCTCCCGGAAATTACCCCCCATATAAATTCCATGAATTTCTCTAAAGTAAGCTTTAAGGGCTTTTTCAAGTTTATCTTTTCCCTTTTTGTTCACTTGTTTTCCTTTAAACTATCAGGTGGTTGTGAAGTTTTATGGAGCAAAATTTAAGGAAGCGTAGCTTACCACAAAACCGTGTTAGCTGAACTTGGTCGCTTTTCTTTTATTGGCAAAATTATCAAAAGACAACTGACTATCAATTGTTATTTCTTTAGAGTTTTTGCCAATTCTTTTAACGAAATCTTTTGACCATTTTCGTAAATAAAAGTATATCTACCTTTATTTTCTTCTTCTACTTCAACTAATTTATAAAACATATCTCTGTCTAAATTAAATAACTTTTCAAAATCAGATTTTGTTTTGTATGCTCCACACCAACATTCTGTAGAAGTTCCTAAAGAGTGCAAAAAGGTTTTAGGGATTCCATTACTATTTACATACGAAATTACCTGTTCATTAGACCAATAGAAAATGGGGCTAACAGAAAGGCACTTAAAAGTTGGGTGATACCATACTGGTATATATTGTCTTCTTGCATTAGACTCCGCAGCTCTTATTCCATCAAAAACCACTTTAGGTTCTTTTATAGTACTCAGAAATTCTTCAATAGGTTTGATTTTCAACTCACGACAGCACCATCTATATTTAAAGCTTGGGATACCCCACTTTTTAGCCAAAGTAAAATAATCCACCTTGGGGCCTACTATTTTAAGATTAATACCCAAATATTTACAGACTTCCTTTACATATTTTGCATTTTCAGGAAGTCCTGCGGTTGTATCAACATAAATTGCAGTTAAATCACTTTTTACCCCCTTGGTAATGTCTTTTAGGTAAGACAAAGTAGCAAGACTATCATTCCCTCCACTAAACAGAATAAACGATTTTCTTGAATCTAAAAGTCTCTTAATATCACTTTTGAAGATAGAAACTTCACTCCTAACACCCTTAGACTGTTCTTCACTAAGTTCACATACTTTTCTTGCTTTTCTCCATTTAATATGGAGGATGTAAATGGGTTTCAATACAGGACCTTTTATCCATCTGGTAATAACCAAACCATGTTCTCCACACTGAGGACATATAACCTTAAGCCCCTTTAAACTAATCCCAGCAAAAGTTTCCTCTATTGGTTGCCACCATTGATTATTATTTTTAGAACTTTTCATGAATTTAGCCTCATTTGATTCTTCTAATCAATTTAATAAATTTGATAAATGGTTCATAATCAATCGTTTTAATTAATGTCTTGTCATTCATCCTATAAAAATAGAAAAAATGCTTGTATCCTGCATTTTTCAAGTCTTGCTCTATAGTGTCTGCTCTATTTTTACTCTTTGCCCAGCAACACTCAGCAATAAACCAGATATCAGATACAGATTTTTTTAACTCCTTACAATAATTTCTAATATCAGCGGTTACACTCTGAATGCTACTTTTAACCTCAATGACTATTTTTGTCTGTTTCTTACCAACCAGTACAAATCTAATAGACTTGTTTTCAATGAGTTTGAGAGGCTTGTCTTTATATATTATGATGTCGCATTCTTTAGATAAAGTGTTTCCATCTTTTTCATCTATCACCTGTCCCCAGTCTGCTCTAAATCCATTTGGGAGATGTTTATCTTTACCACCAATTACCTCTATGATATTGGTTGAAAGTATAAGCCCTTTAACAAAATCATGAATGGTAGGACTTCCAAATGAGGGGCTTGATAAAGCATATGGTGTAGATTTAGCAAGTAATTCATCCAATTCTTGGGCAATAGCAGAATCGGCTCTTGTCCGCATGATTATTTATTACCTCCCAGATGTTCTTTCACTAAAGCATCGGCTAATTTAGCAAGAGGGACGTTTAAATTTTTTGCCTTGTTTCTCATTTCCTGTAAGCCTTCTTTTAGAACCTTAGCTATTACTACCCTCCCATTTATTTCAAAAGAGATAATGGATTCTCTTGGAATAACATTATTAAAGATAGACATTAGAATATGTTCTCTGTTTTTCTCTAATAATTTTTCATAAGTATCCTCTTCAATCCCAAGGTAAGCAACATAAATCTTTTTATCTTTTGACTGGATAACTTCGTTGATGGCTTTTTCTACAGGCATTTTAGAGTTATCAATTTTATACCTTACAATGGCTCTTACATCTTTAGAAGAAATATTCTTCTCTATAATATGCTTTGCAAATATAATTTGATCTTTTTTAGAAAGTTTTGAAACTCTATAACCAATATCAACTCCTTTGATTAAATCATTCTTTATCAATTCCTTAACGCTTTCATCTAACTCATTAATTTTCAAAAATTGCCTTACCATTTCAGGAGAAAGTTTTACAATTTTTGCCACCTTGTCTAATGACTGATGGATAGTGTAAAGAGATTTCATTTCTTCGGCTACTTCAAGAAGATTTATATCCCTTTTTTTTCTTTTAGTTCCTTTACCAATTTTTGCTAAGATCTTAAAATCCATAATTATCCCTTATAATATCCTTTATTGCCGAGCCAATCTTCTAAGGCTTTCTTGGCAATTTCTTCTCGACTCAAACCTATCTCTTTTACTGCACTATCTAATGCCTTTAGCAATTTAGGTGTTAGTGGGATAATAATCTTTTCTTCTATACGAGGGTTCTTTGCCTCTTCAATTAATTCTTTCACTTTCGCGTTAGGCTTAATCTTCACAACATCGGCTAATCTTTTCCTTTCATAAGGTGTGAGTTTTTTCATTTCTCTGGCTAATTCTATCATTGTAGCTTTATCATCTGCTGCAATCTCCATCACCCTTTTTACATCTTCCTTACTAATCTCTTTCCTGGATAGCATTTGCTTGACTTCTTCCGGTGCATTCTGAATTTTGAGGTGCTCATATATATAAGGAGCACTTTTACCTAGAATTTGAGCAACTTTTTTAGCAGATTTATTATACTTCTCATAAAGATAACTAATAACCTCAACTATATCTGCTCTGTTTAACTCAACTCTGTGAATATTTTCACTCAAGGACAGTATTTTTAAGTGTTCCTCATCAGGCTTCTCTGGCAGAATAACCGCAGGTATCTCTTTCTTTTTTAATTTCTTGAAAGCTTGCACCCGCCGTTGGCCTATTATTAGATTGTACCTATCTCCTTCTTGAAAAACTACAATAGGCTGAAGCAATCCATACTTTTCTATGCTTTCAGCAAGTTCATCAACTCCTTTTTCTCTATCTAAAGTTCTTACATTCCACCTACCAATATTAATTTTATTAACAGGTAATGTCGGTATATTACTATTGTTTATACCTTTTTCTACCATTTTCTTATCTCCTTTTCCTTAAAAAGAACTCATACTTATCTCTCATTGTATTTCTCGCTTTTCTAATTATTTAAGAATACTCTGTTAAAATTTTGCCAATAATATCTTTAACAAAAAAACATCCCCTATTAAAGCGACCAATTTCACGTAACGGGCTGGCGTATGAGCAAGGTGCTTCAATAAGAGCATTTGGGCTTCAGCCGTCCATACGATTGATAGCCGAAGTGACATTTTAAGGTTTCATTCATATCCAGACCAATCCCGATATACTCACATTTTCGAGATATATCCGTATAACTTCGTATAGACAACCCTTTCCCAAAACTATATCACCCTTCCACTCTTCTTTTCAACTTACTGTTTTATCCTTTAAAACAGTTTTTGAAACAAGAAAGGGCATATTCCTCTTTGTTCTCTTAGGGTTACCTCCGCTTTACTCATTAGGCGGCATCTCATAGGTAGCCAACAGGGAGGGCTTTGGTAGCTTTTAATTATGCTCAACTATGAATATTTTTATATTCAGGCAGCAGCTTTTGGTAACCATTAACCCCTTTCTTTATCCATGCCACGTCAGGGTCTTCCAGCTTTCTGACGACCTTACCGGGCACTCCAACAACCAGAGATCGCGGGGGCACTTTGGTTCCGGCAGTTACCATAGAACCTGCCGCGACAATAGATTCAGTTCCTATAACTACATCATGGAGGATTATTGACCCTGCTCCTATAAAGGAGTTTTTCTCAATTGTTCCCCCATGTATTATACTGCCATATCCTATGATGGATTCTCCCTCTATTATTATTGGTTCATCCGGCATAGGATTTAAAACAACATTTTCCTGTACGCATGATCCAGGACCTATAAATATGTGGTTAAAATCAGCCCTGCAAATAGCCCCATAGAGTATCAATGTATTTTCAGAAATAAGAGTATCTCCAATTATGGTCGAGTTTGGGGCAACAAAAGAACTATCGTCTATCCGGGGTTTCTTCCCATTAAACTCTACAATCATCTTGCCTCCTCTTGATTTTTCTACGCGATCTCTCCCACTCCACAGAGAATCTGGTAGTCGCAGTACCTACAGTTTTGATAATCTGGTTTCGGTCCAAAATTTTCAGCTAATATACCCTCAGCCAACTCCAATATCTTTTCCTTTGCTTCCCCTAACTGCTCATCATGGTGACTTATAGAGAGCCGTTTATTCTCAATCAAAAAGTAGTAAGTTGCCTTTTCCGGTTTAATGTTCCATGCCTCCATTGCCCCAAGGCTGTAAACAGAGAGCTGGAGGTCTGTGTCTAACTCTCTTTGAGTCCTCGTTCTGCCGGTTTTGTAGTCTATCAATTCATAACCACCGGTTGGAGTAATGTCTACCCTGTCCACCCGGCCTTTAACCCTGTGTTTTTCCACCTTCAGGGTAAATGACCTTTCAAAGTACGCCGGTTTATTGCTCTCCAGCTTGAAATCGTCAAAATAGTTGGTTAATCCTGTTATTGCCTTTTCCTTGAATTGTCTCCATTGAATCGAGCCAGGGAGCCGTGCCATTTTCCATGCCTCTTCAAGCAATCTCAAGAGGTCTCCCAGAGAAGCATCTTTTCTTGTATAGTTTTTGTGAAAGTATTCTAAAACCTTATGCAGCAGATTCCCAACCCTCATATTGATGGCAGGTTTTCGAGGGATTTTATAAATAAATGAATACTTGAACTGGAGAGGGCATTTCCCGTAAGTATTCAGTGCAGAAAAAGCAATATCCAGACCCCCATCTGTGATAGGCAGGAATTCCAGGTAGGATCCGCCTCTGGCGGACTCTTTGGGAGCAGGCTTTGTGCTTTTATCCTCCTTGCTCAGAAAGGTGTCCCTTAATTCTTCATCTATGCTTTGGCTTAAGAGGTCACTGGAAACATCATGGATTAACAGGTCTTTTATAGATTGGTTTATCATCTTCAGCTTAAATTCAAATCTGTCCATATCCCTTTCAGTTAATAACTGAGCCTTAAGGAACTCAATCTGAGACCGCAGACCGTCCTTTAAAAGGGCTTTAAAATCTATCTTTTCAGCATTCCTGAATTTTATCTCTCTGGCAATGTCAAGGATTGATTTTGCAAGATTAAACCCGGATGGTAGCTCCTTGTTTAATATCTTACTCCTGTCCGGTTCATGCCCTTTTTCAGCGTTTTCTCCCATTGCCTCTCCCAGAAACTGAGAGGGTTTATTCTCCTTTTGCTCTTCTTTATGCCTTTTCACATGAAAGAGGCGAAGCTTATCTTTGGCTCTGGTCATTCCAACATAAAACAGTCGCCTCTCTTCATTCAGATGGAGCTCTCTGGATGAAGCATCGGGCAACTCTTCTTTGAGAAGCTCATCAGGAAGGTCAATGGGCAAGGGACGTCTTCTGCCGGGGAACCTGGACTGGGCAAGGTCTGTCATAAACACAACCCTGAACTCAAGACCCTTTGCCTGGTGAATGGTCATCACGTTGACTGCATCGAATAGCTGGAGATCGGGAGACTTTTCACTTGAAAGTATAAGATAGGTCAGGTATTTGAGAAAAGCTCTCAGGTTAGAATAACCCTCAATAGAAGAGTAATCCTCTGCCATACTTTCCAGCTTCTGGAGGTTGGTCAAACCGGTCATGTATTCCCTTGCGCCTGTCTCGAGCAGTCTCTCCCTGTACCCAATTTTATCGATAATCTGTCTGGTTATTTCTCCTGCCGTCAAATCCTCTTTTTGGTCAATCAGGCACTGAAGCAAAGATTGAAAAGAGTGAACTTCTTCGATTACCCCATTATTCAGATTTGGAACAGAATCCACCTCCTTCAACGCATCAAAGAGGTTTATGTCCGAGTTGTTTTTCCCCCAATTTGATATACGGCACACATGAATGGGTGCTATATTGAATGGTGAGGTGTGGATAGCCCTTATAAGGTTTTCGGTGTCAAAGGGGTTGTTTATGGCATTCATCCATGAGAGGATATCCCTTACCTCTTTTCTTTCAAAGAACCCTGAACCGCCAATGAGATTATAGGGAATTCCTGCCCTTTCCAGGGCAGTAACTATAGGTTTTGATTGGGTTTTGATGCTTCTCATAAGGACTGCTATGTCAGAGAGACTGAGGGTTTCATCCTGGGCTAAAAGGTTTTGTATCTCCCATACGAGACAATCTGCCTGCTCCTTATCATTGCTAAAGGAGAGGTACCTGATAGGGTCGTTGTTGTGCAGGTTGGTATCAGCAGCAGCCTTTAGCTTTTTATCCAGTCTGGAGAGATTATGGGCTATGAGGGCATGTGAGGCATCGAGTATCTTTTGGGGCGACCTGTAATTCTCATCCAGGGTTATTATTGTGGCATCCGGGTACCTGCTTTCAAAATCCAGAATGTTTTTTATGGATGCCCCCCGGAATCTGTAGATACTCTGGTCATCGTCGCCTACGACACAGATATTTCTATGGAAGGCTGCCAGAATATCCAACAACTGACCCTGGACAAAATTGGTATCCTGAAATTCGTCCACCAGTATGTACTGAAATCTCTCCTGATATTGAAGGAGGAGATGGGGTTTTTCCTCGAAACCCTGAAAGGTATACAGGATGAGGTCGCCGAAATCCACACAGTCATGCTCTAAGAGAAGCCTTTGATATGTGGAATAAACGTTGGCTATCTCACCGACTTTGAGAGGATCCAACCCCTTTTTTCCATCCAAAGCTAACATTTTGGCAAACTCGGTATAATCCTCTGCTGTTATCATCTCATCTTTGGCACGGGAGATAATGTCCAGCATCTGTTTCAGTAAACCATGGGGGTCTCCTTTGATTTCATAATATTTCAAATCCAGCCTGTCGATATTTGCAACCATCATAGACAGTTGCTCTGCCTCGGTGATGAGTTTGAAAAAAGGACTTAAGCCGAATTCCAGGGCGTTCTCTCTTAAGACTTCTGCACAGAAGGAATGGAATGTGCTGATCCATATATCGTCATGACTTGATGTAAGGAGTTCCTCGACCCTGCTCCTCATCTCTTCAGCAGCCTTATTGGAAAAGGTCAGGGCCAGGATATTAGCGGGATTTACCCCTTCGTTTTCAATCAAATTGGCTATCCGATAGGCTATTACGCTGGTTTTACCCGTACCTGCTCCGGCAATAATCAGAAGAGGACCATCTGTGTGGGTAACTGCCTTCAGTTGATTTTCGTTTAGTTTCATTGTATTGACTGTAACCTAACCTTAACAAGGGCTTTGAAAAAGTACCCTTAAAGATACAACCCCATAGGCGTTTAGTCAAGGGATATTAGGAGGTTTGGTTAAAAAGCGGAGTTTTTAAGTTTGTAAATAAAGGACTGGATTTTATTTATTAGTTTATGTATATTGACTATAATTTTGATTGCTTCGTAAAAAGTCCATCTGCTACGTTGCACTGCATCCTTAGTCATTGCAGCGTACCTCTAACTATGCCTCACTCCTCAGGATTTGCGCGCCTTGCATCTGGAGCTTTTTACTTTGCCATCCCAATTTTGACTTTTTACGAGTCCATAAATTTTTAAGCACAGAATTATGGTAGAAGCAAGTACCACAAATAAATGAAAGGGGTATGAAATATGATGGCAAAAAGCAGATTATTTGTATTAATTGTAATGTTAGGGGTTATATTATTTGTTTATTGTTCTAATGGTCATGCAAAAGATACGAGGGGAGTTACAGATGACACCATAAAGCTAGGCTCAATATCTGACCTTACGGGTCCTATTTCCAACCTTGGGCTTGGGGTTGTTGAAGCCCAGAGAAACTACATCCAATATATCAACGATCAAAGGGGCATACATGGAAGAAAGATTAAACTGATCATAGAGGATGACCGTTACACTATTCCCTTAGGTATGGCAGCTTACAAGAAACTGGTATATAAAGACCAGGTATTCGCTCTTTTAGGTCCGGTTTCCACAGGCTTTGCCAAGACCTTGTTCCGTCATGTAGAAAAGGATAAACTTCCCAATATATCAATTGGCCTTGACAAGGAAATGATGGAGCCGTACAAGAGGTATGTATTTCCCACAACTGGTAACTATGAGTCTGAATTGGGCGTAATCTTTGACTATATCCTAAATGAAATGAAGCCTAAAGACCCAAAGATTGCCATTGTTTATCCAGATGTGGAATCAGGAAAAGTCGTAAGGGAAGCCGCTGAGGCTTGGGCTAAATTCTTTGGGGTGGAGCTTCATAAAGAGGTTATTCCTATAACTACCATTGACCTTACATCGACGGTTCTTTCGTTAAAAAGGGCGAAGGCCACCCATGTGATTTTCCATCATGCTACGTCTGGAGCGGTTCTCTTTCTTAAGACGGTAGAGAAGTTTGGTTTAAATCTGCCTTACCTTGGGACTACTGGCTGCACTCTCGAGGATACCGTTAGAGGAGCTGGCAAGGCATCAAAAAATTTTTTGGGATTTTGTTCCTTTTCTTCATGGTACGAAGATACACCTGGGACAAAGAAGATGACAGAGATAAGCAACAAATACAATCCAAATGCCCTGAACCTGCATGGTAATAAATTCTATAGTATCGGATGGCTTGGGACGATGCTACTTTATGAAGGCATCAAGAGGACAGGCAAGGAGTTAAATGGTGAAGCATTTGTAAATGCATTGGAGACGATAAGAGATTTCGATACTGAGGGTTTATGTGGTTCCGTGACTTATACCCCCACCATCCATTACATGTTGAGACACGTTAAGGTATTCAAAAGCGATCCACAAAACGGAAGATTCATACCTATTAAGGGCTGGAGACTGCCACCTTCAAAAAAATGACACGCAGGGAAGCAACTTGAACCCTTGAATCCTGGAATCCTTTCCACCAACTAAATGGGAGAAGAACCACTATTATTAACCATTAAGTAAAGGAGGTAGGGTAATGAAGATGAATTTTAGATTGTTTTGTGCCGTTTGTGTAGTTTTGACCTGTGTTTTAACTTTTGTGAACAGTGGATATGCTGGCGATGCAAGAGGAGTAACCAGTGATGCATTAAAGGTAGGGGTTATACTCGATCAAACCGGTCCTGCATCTAGTATCACTGTACCCCTGACCAATGCTATAAAAACCTATTTCAGGCATACCAACGAACATGGTGGAATTAACGGCAGGAAGGTAGCCCTCATAGTTGAGGATGACAGATATTCAATCCCCACGGCCATAGCTTCTTTTAAAAAACTCCTTTACAAGGATAAAATATTGGTGCTGATCGGCACCTCATCTTCAGCATCAACCGTCATCCTCTCCCGACATATGGAAAAGGAAAAAATCCCAACCATGATTTGCCCGGCAGTGGAACGGTGTGTCTCACCTGTCAAAAGATATGTCTTTGGTGTACTTGAAACCTACCCCAATGCGATGAGGACCATCATTGACTACATGGTAGAGGATCTGAAGCCTCAGGACCCCAGGGTTGCCCTGGTTTACCCTGATAATGAAACAGGGAAACTTGATCTCGAACCTGCAATTGAGAGATTAAAATTCCATAAACTGACTCCCGTAACAAGAGAGGTATTAAACCCTGGTTCTTTTGATGCCACATCCCAGGTGATGACTATGAAAAGGCATCATGTAAACAACATTATATTGTGTGGTTTTATTGCTCAACCTGCTGGTGTACTGCTCCGGGAATTAAAGAAATTTGGTATGGATGTATCCGTTTTTGGAAATATGGCCGCGGCGTCGGAAGAGGTTATACAGTTGGCCGGGTCGGCAGCAGAGAAATACTATGCAGTAAGCTGTTTCGCCTCATGGTATGATGATGGTGAATATGTAGCCCTCATGAGGGATGTAACCCTCAAGTATGCACCTGGCACAGAAAAACCATATAGGGGGAAAATCTACACAGACGGCTGGATAATTGCAACAGTTTTGAAGGAAGGACTCTTAAGAGCTGGTAAGGACATAGACGGAGAAAGACTGGTAACGGCACTGGAGAGTATAAAGAACTTTGACATGAAAGGGTTATCAGGTCCGGTAAGCTTTAGTTCCAGTAATCATAAGGGGATGAATTCGACAAAGATCTTTAAAGCTGATTCGAGCAGCGGAAAACTTGTACCTGTGACCGGATGGAAGGTTTCCAAATAGTCGTCCTGAAAGATAAAAGCTATAGCCAAGAGGCAGGATTGGGGAAGTTAGCGCCTTATGTTAGTGGAGATTCCGGGGAATTTATGGTATAGGATGAGTGAAAAAAGGTATTTCTATAAGGGAGGAAATTGATATGGCAAAAGGACTCTGGAATGAGCGGGCAGAGACAATGTCGAGAGATGAGATGGAGGCTGCCAGGTTTGAAAAACTAAAAAAACAATTGAAATACTGCTATACCAATTCAATGTTTTATAAGGGCAAATTTGATAATATTGGACTCAATCCGGAAGACCTGAAAACATGGGAAGAGTTCAGAAATATCCCTGTTTTAATGACAAAAGAGGAAGAAAGACAGGGACAGGCGGAGACTAGAGAGAGCATGGGGCATACCTTTGGAAAGAGCCTATGCGTTCCTCCCGAGAAGATAGTTGTTGCAAAGACTACAGGGGGAACATCTGGCATTCCTACATTCAGTTATTCGTATACGAGAAACGATGTTGGCAGGTGGAATGAAGGAAACGCCAGGGCCCTCTGGCTGACTGGTTTCAGACCAGGTGATCGCACCCTTTTATGTTTCCCTTTAACAGGCTCTTATGGCAGCAGTGGTGGTATTATTTCTGGTATATTAACCCATATAGGGGTTCTCCCCATAGACATGGGCATGGAATCGCCTTTGGAAAAGACATTTCAATTTGCGTTATGGACTAATACCAATGCGCTAGCTGCAAGCCCTTCGTTTGCGGAGGGTATGATAGAAAAGTGCAGAGAGATGGCCGGAAAAGACATAATAGAACTGGGTTTTAAAAAGCTTCTTCTTACTGGGGAACCAGGGATAGGGATTCCGGCAGTTAGGAGTAGAATAGAGAGCCTGTTTGGGGGTAAATGGTGTGACTGGCTAGCCCCTAACGGTGAGGGATTTTCCGGTTCGTGTGATCTGAATGAATATGCTGGCGTCCACGAGGTTGCCCCTGAACTCAGTATATGCTGTGAAGACCTGATAGACCCGGTAACAAAGAAACCTGTTGCCCTGAAAGATGGTGCTATTGGAGAGCCAGCAATTACATCCTTGGATAGAGAAGGGGTCCCTTATATTAAGTACGCTTTGGGAGATGTAGTACAGGTATTCACAAAAAAGTGTTCTTGTGGTTACCCAGGCCCCGGATACAGGAAAAGGGTATTGGGTAGAGTTGAAGATATACTAAGAGTGGGTGACGTTATAACATTTCCAACAGAGATAAAAAATTCTATTAGCCTCTTTGTTCCACGTTTAACAGGGGCAATGAGAATCGTACTGACCGAAGCACCTCCAGATGTGGCACCGCCGTTGAAAATAAAATTGGAATACGGAAAGGACATACAGGAAAGCCAGCTAAAACAACTGGAACATGAAGTAAAAGAAAAACTTTTGAAAGATAATAACATTCCATCGGAGATAGAATTTGTACCATCTGATACATTGGATCGAACAAGATTTAAGACACCGTTCTTTGAAAAGAGGTATGAATAGGAGAGGAAAATGTGGGACAACTCCCATATTTCCAGGGCTCGATATCCAGTGGTATGACATCATTAAATCGAAAGAAATGATTCAGGTCTGTGCGTTGCAACCTTTACTGATTTTTATCCATCGCAAAGTAGAAATCACCCTTTAATGAAGATAGCTCCCAGGGGATTTGCTGGCCGTTTGTCTCTGCATCCAGACGCTGGCGAACCCTTTTGAAGACCTGTTCAATGGGAAGCCCGGGTTTTACAATGCTTTCCAAGAGTGCCGCTGTGTAGGGGCTATTCCTCCCATCGCCATCCCTTGCCACCTGACCCGGACCAGTTGAATAGGAAATGAAGGTTCCTTTCGGTGCAGTGCTGATAATTGCCAGTCCCCGACTTGCTGAACGAAAACTCTTTGCGTAAGGATTATCTCGGCAGGCATCAAGGATTACAATGTTCAGTCCGTTATTGGCATTAGCCATCTCATCAAGGATTCTGTTGGCATCAACGGCCTTGTATTTGACGTCGGATTCCTTGTTTATCCTGGCTCCAATCGGGATGAGATAATTGGTGCCGCTGATCTGGGCTCCGTGTCCTGCAAAGTAAAAGAGCCCAACGCCGCCCCGCTTAAGGTGATTACCAAAGTTTTCGATCGCATCTTCCATTTCCTGAAGATTTGCGTTTTTCCTAAACTCTACAATGAAACCGAGATTTTTAAGGGTCAAAGCCATATCCATGGCATCGTTGACAGGGTTCTTAAGGCGGGCAAGGTCATAACTGTCGTTACCGATAACCAGTGCGAGACGCTGCCCTTGCATTGCTGATGCCGGGGCCGGGCTTAAAGAAGACATTTGCTCACCCGTTTCTTTTTCTGGTGCAGTTGCTATCGGTTGTTTTGCCGTTTCACGCCTTTTTGCTAACCGTTCCAGTAACACAATACCGCTCTTAGCCTGCGGTGAGGCTGATGAGAGTATCTCCAGATCGGCCTTCGCCACATCCAAAACCAGATCTGGATCCGTTGCTCTGTCCAGTAAGAGAGCTGTAACGCCGGTATGTCCCTTCCATGCTGCTGCCGCCAATGGGCTGATCTGGAATTGCTTCATGCTACCGAGCAGAACGCCTCCAACAGTCAAATAAATAGTACTTTTTATATTAATGTCAGCTCCACGATCGAGTAAAACTCCAACCGTTTTGATATGGCCATGATCTATTGCAGTGAATAGGGCTGTATTATTGCCCCAGTAACTGCTATTTACATTAGCCCCCCTATCCAGCAGGAATTTTACAATCTCGTAACGACCATTATATGCTGCCTCATGCAAAGCCATATTGATATCCTCTTTTTTAGTACCGGCTCCCTCATCCAGAATCTTTTTAACAGCATTCATGTCATCACGCTCTATTGCTTCCATCAATGGTTGAGCACACCCCGCAAGCATTACAAGCATAATAAAGGTAAAAATGAATGTGTATAATCGTTTCATAATAGATCTCCATTTATGCAGGATAATAGTCGTTTGCAGGAGGTACTGTGGGGAAAACAAATCACCACCCTCTTTCGAATACGGGGTTCGAGTATTATTGATGACACTGTTGTATTTGTTGGTTAGCTAGGTTAAGGTAAAGCCGATGAACACTTAACTGTTCGGCGTCTCTTTCATTTTATTTGTCTTGCCGGCTTTCACCTTTTCCTATCACTTGATGTCAACTATGTTGACTTTCTTCTCTGGAGACGGTGATGGTCTCGCACAACCGAGAGAAAAAGTGACCAGTAGTGAAATTACCATACAGAGAATAACTACACGTTTTTTCATTTCAGTACCTCCTTTTTTATAAAATCTAAGAATATATATAAAAGCTTCCGAATAGAAGAAGTGCCCCCGGCGTGACTCGAACACGCGGCACAGGGATTAGGAATCCCTCACACCATCTAATAATTTCAAATAGTTACACAATCTTTGACCCATTCCTGACCCACAGCTTGTCAATTTACCGAGAAAATGCAGAGTCTTTAAAATACTTATCTGCCTGAATTACCATCCTGCTCCTCATGTCTCTATGCACATGAGCGTATCTCTGTACAACGGATATATCGCTCACTCCTAGCATGACCATTATCTGATCAAGCCGGAAACCTGCCTTCCACATATGGGTAGCAAATGTATGTCGTAAATCGTGAAACCGAAAATCCCGTAATCGTTCAGGATCATTCAACTTATAGAGTCCTGCTTTATTTAAACCTTTATACCATACCTTACGTATATCTGCAACATGAAAGTATCTTCCATCAATGCTCAAAGGAATATCGTTTAGGATTGTCTGTACTCTTTCGGTGTACGGGATCTCGAGGAATTTCCTGCTCTTGTGAGACGCCTTCGGTATCCTGAACACCATATCTTTCCCATCTACCCAATCCCGACGTAAATCGATGATATTGCCCTTTCGTAGCCCCGAATACACCGCAAGCTCTACTATCCACCTGTAGGGATAGCCGAAACATTTAACAAGTCTTTCAATTTCGTCTATCTCTAAGTATCTCAGCCTTTCTTCTTCGCATTCCCGGTCTATCCCCTCACAGGGGTTAGGAGATATTCCATACCAATTCCACATTCTTGACATAACGGCAATGTATCGGTTAGCCGTTGCTGGCTTGACACCTCTTTCCTGCTTTAGATACTCAATGCAGTCTATTATCTCTCCTTTTGATATAGAACTAACCTTTTCCTTCCCAAAATACTTGGTCAAAATGTTCAATCTGTAAAGAACAGACCTATCCTTGATGCCTCTCGCATACTTCTCGGACAATTCTCCGAACGTGAGCCTTATTGACTTGAGGCCCAAATCTTTTCTTTGAAGCTCCATCTTTACTTCCATCTCCAATTGCTCCGCCTCTCGCCTGTTCCTTGCCTTCACCGTTATCTCTACTCTGTCCCCCCTGGGCGGAGTGAATCGAATCTGCCAGCGATTTTTCCCCCTCTTTCGTACAGACATAACTATTCCTCCTTATAAATTCTGATATTGAATCTGCGGAGTACTTTATCACTTTTTGCCCAGGGATTCTAACAAATTCTATCCAACCTTCCCTCTGTAGGCTAATCAGGGTGGTTGGAGAAATACCTAGCATTTTGCAGGTTTCTTTCTGATTAAATAGCCATACTTGGTCCATATTTTTCACACCACAATATTTCTCGGTTTGCCAGCCTGTCAATAGGAACACTTAAAAATCGCCTTCCCTCGTTAGCCATTTGGATAAAATCTAATTGTTTTTCCTTCATCTTCATATTCGATATGTATACCCTTAATTATTCCTTGCTGAGTCCACTTTAAAATACTTGTCCTAGCGATAGAAGTGCTTGTATAATGTGTATCAACACTTTCAATGAGATCTTTTAGTATTATCCCGGGGCTTGCCTTTACAGTTGCAGCTACCTTCATACATGTAGCCTGAAACGGCGTGAACCTTTTACCGTCACAATTACCCGCCTCGGCGAATGTCCGGTGCTCTTTGGTCAGTATAGCCATGATCTTACTTACGAGTGCTTTTCTCCTCAACTTGGGCCTACATACCTCAGATATGTTCCCATTCTACCGGTACTCAGAAGGTAATTGTACTTTTAACAATCCAATCCCATCTCTTTTCATAAAATAGACAGCAGTGTCATGTTCCTTCGTCCATCGTTTATACGGTACAGCTACAGAAACATAGTGGCAAAATGTTTTCCAGTGGAGTGCCTGTCCAATAACAGATAATCCAAGGCTACGTTTAACTTCAATAATCCATAATAGCTTGTCTTGCACAGCAACAATATCAGCTATTGGCCCACACGCTCCTATTTGAACCTCCTGATATACCTCCCATCGAAGGTCTTGTAACCATCCTATTACAACTTTCGCAATCTCAACTTCAGACATCTTTGCTATCATTCTTCACACTTTTATAGTTATAGACTGCAATTACATCCTGGGTTCATCCAATCAAGCCCAACAGCCTTCCAACATTCCTTAGTCTCCTTGCACAGTGCAATCCGTTTGCAGTCCAGCATTTCAAAAACCACTTGTATTCCTGTCCTCTGTTTAAAAGGCAGATACATCAAAAAATCCAAGGCTCCCTTTGCATAGCATGAATTCCATCGGCCTAGGATCCGCAAGAACAAAACCATAAGGCCCCTCAAACCATAGAGAACCATGATGCCTAACACACCCTACAATCTCCACGCTCCCGATGATTCCTCCCATCAGAAAATCTTTGTAATGTGGCAACTCCGCTATTGACTGTTGGATGCATAGCCTACCCTCCATCCTGGCAATCCATTTCCAGCCTTCCATGTCGAAGGTCTTTGAGGCATGGACGAGAAACCTCCCCCTAAACCTTGTCGGCCAAGTTCTGTTTTCTATGTCCTTGCCTCCGTGGATAATTGCCCATGCCCAAGGTTGCTTGATTGACAGAGCTTTCATGTTTCCTTTTCCTTCCTTTTGGGGTTTCTTGCCAAGTGATACCCCTTCAACCAATGCTTAATCAGCCATTTGATTATTGCCTTTTTCATGGTAACTCACTCCTCCATTCTTCATCCCAATAAGGGTTAAGGTTATCTTTCATAAAAACAGGAATACTCCATTTGTCTGCTTGCATTAAAATCTTCTCAATCCATTCTTTTTTTACAGGATAATCTTTTCGATATCGTCCTGTCATTGCTCCGATTACTATCCAATCACAAGGTTTAAAAACGAAATCTTCTAATAAAGGATAGGGATCATACAATAACGGCTCGAAAGAAATCCATTTCTTATTTTCTTGGTTTCTGGAATAAAATGGATGGAATACACCAAATGCCGGACAATAGCTAGAAACGGTCATTCCCAACCAGCAATTTTCGGGGAACTCAAACTCTTGGTATCTCTTTGGGTTTTTGGTCAGAAAAAGAAAGGTATGGTGAGGACACTTGCCAGTTACATCTATAATGTACTGGATATATGCCGTAACAACCCAATCACCAAGCAAATCACACATAGACCCGACCAATATTCTTGATGGAGTTTTCTCTTTTAACGGATCTTCCAACCTTTCATCATAATAGCCTGGTATATTCCAATTTGGGATCCATTTAAAACGATCGTTAAGTCTTTCACCATAACAGTAGAAACATCCATGTTTACAGCCCACTATCGGATTCCAAGTCCAATCAGCATATTCAATCTTGGTTCGATTCATAATTATCCTCTTATTTGCGATGTATCTTCCGCACCTCAGCAATTTTCCCTATCCAATAGCCGGTTTGGCGACTACCGTATCTGATAAATACTTTTGCATATGGCTCCATTAGTCCTACTAGAATACCACTTCTGCAAAGGGCAGAGATATTTCCAAGAACATACGGCACCTTTACTTCGTCTCCGATCTTTAATTCGTCATTCGCCATGGATTTCCTCAGAAAATCCTCTCATCGTTACTGCCGGTAGCATGTTCATTTCCTTTGCGTCGTCAGCCATGTTCCATAGAAAAGCTGCCAGATTCATAATGTCTATCATGTTGTCCTTTTCGAGTCCTCGGTCCACATGCTCTTCAAATTTCTCCCATAGTTCCTGAACAAAGTGGATATCATCCCATCCATGGTATCCCTCGTCATGCTTTCTCCGTAGCTTCTTCTTCATTTCCATAGCAACTGCATCAATCAGCTTGTCAAGACCGATGTCACATTCCTCACAAAAGTATTTCATCATTCAGTACCCTCCTCGAGCAAGACTCCTTCAATAAACTCACTCTCACCAGGCGGAAGTAGTTTACCTAGAGTGGCACTTTCGCTCCACAATTGGGTGATGGTTTTGTCCCCATCCTTTGTATACGTCAATATCCACGGCATAAGGGGAGCGTAACCCGGCGACAACTGTTGCAAGAACCATGTTCCTTCCAGAGCGTTCCGAAGCATATACAAAGCCATTTTAAGCGATCTTTCCTTTCTGGTTTCAAGGGATCGTCTCAGGCTATAGGTTTGCTTTACCGGTAGAGCAGCGATATCCATACGACCACGAATCATATTGCCATTTGGCTGTTCAATCACATACAACATTCGATAACCCTCACGCTCTTTATCTCCAACCATGAACATTCCTTGCTGAAACCCTGTAACTAAACCACCAAGCCTTCCTACTGCCGATACGATTTCCGCCTTGAGCGTCTCTAAAGACTTACTGGTTGACTGCCCCTGCCAGCCTCCTTCACTGGTTACATCATCAAAATAGGGAACGTCCTGGGCTTTCTCCTTTTCCTGTTTCGGAACAAATTCCATCTCACATCTCCACTCTAAGAATCTCCAGCATTATTCTTTCTCTCTTCCTTTCGTACCTTCCTGCCATGTTTCAGCAGTTCATTTCCTATCGATATTGCCACATTCGGATCCATATCAATACGTTGAACAGGTCTACTAAAAACTATTCCTACCCTCCCATTTGCTCTAAACGTCTTATACTTAACTTCTCCTTCTACAACCTGTTCTTTCGGTACTATCTTATCATTACTGTCCAACTTCCACCTCTTTATCTTTCTACATAGGGTCTTTCATCGCTCAACTGACTGATATTTACATGCTCACCAGTGCCGACAAGAAACGAATCATCCTCAAAATCACTTTCCCTTGCGGTAAATTTCCTGCTCTCATCATCCCATCTTAAATACACACCGGTTGAATAAATCCTGTCTCCAGTCTTTAGTCTGTATGTTTCCACCATGCTATGTATCTACCTCCTATCTTATATCCAATTTCCTCAATAACCATGCTGTTGCCCTAGATCTAAGCAACCATGACACTACGAAGGGCATAAACAACAGTGCTACAATTAACCATCCTACGTCATTACTGAAATACATCTCACAAAACTTCTTTAGACCAAACATTTTGCCTACCTCCATTTTTTTCGACTACAGGCAAGATGAATTTGGCGTATTCTTTATGCCATTCTTTAAGGCTTATCTTCTCGTCTCGGTACGTTTCATACTTGCGGTTATTCCTATAAATGTCCCCTTCCCCGCTTAACCACGCAAGCAAAGCCCATAACCAGCTAGGCATGATAGCACTTGCCATTTTGTCAGCCCAACATAGTCTGGAAGGCGTTTTCTTACGTTGTATAGCTAAAAACCTACTATGGTATAAACATTCCTCAGCCGCTTTTCTGTCCTGAGACAACAATTTGCTATATGCCCAAACAGTATGTATATCAAAATCCGAATCGAATACGCTGTTATACCCGCTCGAAAACCAATATCCCCAATCGTGTATCAGAATCCCGACATAAATCCATTTATTCCGTGGCCATCCATAAAGCCGTATCCAGGCGATAAGAACAAATATCGGATGCAAAATAAACTGGTGACATCCAAACAGAAGTGACTTCCTGCCTATTCTCATCTATCTTTTCCTCCAGTCCTCACAGGCAAAAATAATAACTTGAAACCCTCCAAGCCTTGAAGCCAACCTTGCATCAACATCTTCTTCAATCTGTTCAAGGCTCAGGTTTGAGGTAACAATTGTTGGTCTTACAGACCTTATTCTCATATCGACTATCATATACAGAATCATTCTTGCCCAATCCGTTGTCTTCTCTGCACCAAAATCATCCAGAACCACATACTCGTACCGACCATATCTTTCAATATAGTCAATATCGCTAAGCTCACTCTTTCCATTGAACGTCTTTCTTATCTGTAGCAGAAGGTCTGGCACTGATATAAATTTTACCTTCTTACCTTTTAGTAGCAGTTCTCTCACAATAGCAGCAACAAGGTGTGTTTTTCCACTTCCACAAGTTCCGCTAAAGAAAAGGTTCCTAACAGGATCTTCTACATACTTTTGACAAAATCGAAGATACTTCTCATTTGTTCCTGTCTTTTGAAAATTATCAAACGAGCATTTAGTATAATGTGGGGAAACCCCTGCTTTTTCCATGCTCCCAAATACGTCCTTTTTTACCTCACAAACTCGTCTTTCAATTTCCTCTCTACGTTGCTTTTCTCTAATTTTCTCTCTAGTCTCTTTAGAACAAACAGAGCAGTAGGGTTCTCCACCTACGACCTCGTCTAGGTCCCTTCCACAACCACATTTCCTAAACTTGATTTTACTACGATCCAGCCATGGATAATCATAGGTCAACTCTGTAAGGCCTGCCGTCACTTCTTGCGCCTGTTGCTTGCGTTTTTCGATAAGTCGTTGCTGTGCCTCCTTCAGTTCTTCCATGCTTTTCCTCCTCAAATTCATCAAGCCATCCCTCTGCATTCAGCCATGTAGAAGGATGTGGGACGTATTTTCCATTATGCTCAGTCCACTCCTTTGAGGTCTTGGCCCGCTCGATTGTGGAGATCATAATCTCTACGAGCTGCTCGCTCGGATTGAGTTTAGACCAAGTTCTTTTTGCCTGTCCCTTAGATTTTTTCTTAGGGTATGCTTCCCAAAATTTATCAAAAAGATTCTCTTGTTCACTTGAAAGTTGACCAGTTACCTTCTTAGGGGGGGTAGGGGGGGTATTATTCTTATGGTTATGGTTATGGTTATGGTTATTGCGGGTTGAGGTGCTGTCAGAGGTGCAGTCTTGGTGCGATTCTTGTGCATGGAAAAGTGCAGGTTGAAGTGCATCGATTTCTATATCTCTTGGTTTAAAAATTCTTACTAGACTTTCATATATGGCTTTTTTGCCGTCATCCAGTTTTATATACCCGATAGAAAAACGATCCTTTACCCTCTTACCCTGTCCTTTGTTCGACCCTCGGTCTTGGTATATGTGGTAGTCTGTCATATATAGGTACTCACACCCATTAACTTCAGCACGTTTCATCAAACCAACATCTAAGAGTTTTTGCTTTAGCTCTTCCCATTCTGCGAGGGTATCAAAACCTAAAAGATAGGCGAAATCTCTCTCATAATAGGGATCCAACTCGTCATCTGCCAATAATCCTGGGAAAGTGAAATAGTTAGCCATGTTCAGAAGCACAAACCAATCCCACCTTTCTTCCTTCCGCAACTTCATAACTCGTTTGCCACGAATACCTGACCTTTGGAACACAATGTAACCCCTATCCGCTATAATCATATTCTCTCTCTGCCAGCTTCCTTTTCTACAAAATCTGCAAATTCAATTAGGCACATTGATATTGGCTCCCAAACACTATCGCCTTTCTTGCGGTTGCATTCTCTGCAAGAAAGAACCAGGTTGTCTTCCTCGGTCAAACCACCATAAGACCTTGGTACGATATGATCAATCTCATAACTATTATGGTATCTATCTACTACTTTTAACGTGTTACCATCAAAGAACAATTCTCCTTTTTCACCACAATGCCTGCATCTATAACAATCTCGGTTTATGATAGTCCACCTGAGCTCATCAGATATTACGGTTGGCATTTATCCCCCAGTCGCTTAATATCTCTATGGTACAAGGCAACACCACAAGCATCAGCAGTGTGGTAAGTATCTACCTTTTCGCCGAGTCTTTTCTCTACAACAAAGCGGATAACTGCCTTACTTTTCAGCTTATATGCCTTTCCTACAATTCCCTTCATCCACTCATCAGCATAGTATTCGGTGATCTTACAGAAGTTTCTTTTGTTCCCGATAAGATAGATTGCCCCAATCAGTCTGTTCATCTTTGCCGTTGATGTCACATTCTTGCCATAATACTTAAAGTTTTCGATTACAATCTCATCAACAGCATAGCGATCCGCCACGGTTTGTAACTCCTCATATATAGCTCTTACCCTTGCAAGGGTTGGAATGTCGGAGCGAGTTCTCACGGTACCTTGAGCAAGCATTTTGTCACCCAATACCAACCATCCTGTCACAGCAAGCCCTGGGTCAATTCCCATGATTACCATAATTTTTAATTACCTTTATTCTAGCGTATTTGGTTACCTGTGTCAAGATAAAAAGTCAATAATATCAAATACTTAGCTAATTTTATTTATTTTGATCGTGGCATGATTAAACCTTCACCACCATCAAAACGGAAACGAGCAGGATCTTTTGTTCCAAAGGGTCCAATTTCGCAATTCGGTAACTGATATAGCCATGACAAATATCTATCGCTGAAATAAACGCCTCCGATAGGAACGGATTTGTCATTCCAAATCTTTCCTGTTCCATCACATTTTATGCACGCAGCTTCTAGTTGGCCATTACCGTCACAGGTTCTGCATGTTTGCTCATCATAATCATTCCAGTCTGTCCATGGTATTACTTGGCCTTCACCCTCGCATTCATGGCAGGTATACAAACGGCCAGTGCCCTTACAGTTGAGGCATAATTCCTGCTCGACATAAATAGGCGATACCGGAAACCACTGTGTAGGCTCCTTACTGAAATAGATGGCAACTGCCTTCTCCTTAATCACTGGCCCTTTGAGTGATTCCTCTATTCCATCCATACGAGGTACTCGGATTAAAATATGCTCGTTTGTAGCATAGGTGAAATCATCTTCAGAATATGGTTTTTTCATGTCCTCTCTGTCTATGTCGCAAAACTGCTGTAAGATTTCTGCTTTCATGGTTTCATTACCTCTCACAAAAATATCAAAAGGGGATATCATCATCTGATTCAAGCGATGGTGGTACTTCTCTATTACTACCTGATTTACTACCAAGAAACGTAACGCTCCTTGCCCTTACTTCCAGTTTGGACCTCATCTTTCCTGTCTCTTTATCTTCCCAACGATTTTCTACAAGTTCTCCCTGCACCAAAACAGGACTTCCCTTGTCTAGGTACTCTCCTATATTTTCGGCTTGCTTTCCCCATGCGTTAATCCTTACCCAAACCGTTGACTCTTTTTCATTACCTTCAGAGTCACTCCACTTCCTATTAACAGCGATGTCAAAATTCGTAACAGCAGTTCCTGCAGGAGTATAGCGAACGAGTGGCTTATCGCCAAGATTCCCACCTATAACGACATGATTTATACCTTGCATGTAGTCTCTCCTTTTTTCAATTCAAAAATCTAGCCTCTGATCCATTAATCCCCTTCGTTACCTCAATCCTGTTCGGAAACATATCCTTAACCAAGTCAATATGCGATATTACAAGTATCTTCTTGAACTCTCCACTTAAGCCTACTAGGCATTCTTTCAGTTGCTCAATTCCAACGTTGTCAAGTACGCCCCAACCCTCATCAATAATCAGTATCTCAAGACATGCTCCCGCCCTATGTGCCAGCAATTTCGACAGCCCGATCCTTAATGCAATATCAACTCTGAAGCTTTCACCTCCAGAATACATCTCATACTTTCTTTCACCATCATTATCCTGGATTACAATATCCAGCGTTTCAGCCAATCTATCGGACGTTTTCAGTGCTCTCTGCGTCTCCATTCTTACCTGCATTCCTGAGGAACTAATCTTCCCAAGAACCTCGTTAGCCTCATCCTCAATAAACGGAATCGCATTCTCCACGATAAGCACCGGAATCATCCTGAACGCTTCTTCAAGTGCCTCTGATACACGCCGCTGGTCTCTGATTCCAACCACCTCACTCTCTAGCTTTTCTATGCTCTTTTTTAACTCTTCCATCGTTGCCAGCACGTGTTCAAGCCTACCGATGTCTTGGTTGGTAGTATCCCTGTGTCTGCTGAAACCCTCAACCTCAGCATGGATATTTTTCAGACGATCCTTTGCGTTCTCAATAGTCAAAACCTTGTCAGAATACCTGGATATCTCCTGATCAAGTGCTACCAGTTCTTTCTCAGAAGTCTGCATTTTGGTATCAACCTGTTTCTTCTCGTTTTCTAATAACGGCAGTTCCTCAACAGCCAGTTCGATTTCAGGCATCATTCCAACAATCTCTCTTATTTTCGTCAGTCCTTCCCTAGCAGTCGCAATACGTCCTTTCATGGCTAAAATCGTTGTCTTTGATACCTCTATCTCTTTACCCTGCCAGTCGTAATCCTTCGTCTTATCCTTGAGCTTATCGAGTGCCTCTTTAGATGGAGGTTTCCATGCCGGGTCTTCAAGCTTCCTCAATCTCATTTCTAAAACAGGCAATGCTGCCTTGACCTCAAACGCATCCTTGATGAACTTACAAGCTTTTTGGTACTCTGCGTTCTCAGAACATGGCACCTCTCCCAATCTCGCAACGTCCCTATTAGCTCTCTCAACATCCCTGCGTGCATTGGCAACCATATTCGCATGATCCACTTCGTCCATTTTGACCTGGCTCTCCAGCTTAGAGAGCTGTAGCTTTGCCATCTCTATTTCTTTATACTCGTTTTCAAGTTCACCATGCCTATCTTCGAGTACGGTAAGATTCGATTCGTGTGATTCCATGTCCTTGAGCCTATTCTTTTCTTCTTCAGCCGCCATACGGACATCATTTTCCTTATCGAGTACCTTCTTGAACCTCTCTATCTTTGCAAGTATCCCACTCCTTTTTACCGACAGTTCCTTGACCTCATTCGACAACAGGGAACGTTTCTGCTTTTTTGAGACGAGGTCCTGAATTTCTAATTCGAGCGCCTTTATGTCTCCAGCAAGATCATCCCCTTCCTTCTCTTTGCTCTGTATCAATTCATTCATTGAGGCAAGATGCTCACGCCTATCTCTTAGCTCCTTCTCTGTATCAACTCTCGTAGCAAGGACCTCCTGGCTCTTACCAACTTCAAGGCGAATAGTCTCTTCTTTTCCTTTCAGAGCATCGGCATCACGTCTTGCAAGCTTTTCCAGTTCTCCATACCGTTCGAGATTCAAAATCTTTGACAGAATCTGCTTCCGTCTATTTGGGGGCGCTTTGGTGAACAAACCACTCTCGCCCTGCCTCAAGACAGTCGAACTGATAAGGGTCTCGTAGTCCATCCTGAGAACCCTTTCAATAGCTTCTTGCGTCTCTGTCAGGGACCCTCCGAGCGATTTCCATTCGTCGCCATTCATAACAGCAAAACCCAACTCAGATTTCCCTTTGGCAGTTTTTAAAGACCTCTTACGTATAACCCGGTAACGATCTCCATTAAGCGAGAACTGAAGCTCAACCGTGGCACCATCACTACCAAGTTTTACAAAATCATCTATACTCGAACTTCGTGCCCTCCCATACAGTGCCCATAGGAAAGCATCTATCAGGGAGCTTTTCCCGCTCCCATTCTCTCCTGTTATTATCACAGCGTCTACAAGCTCGAAGTTCAATGACAATTCTTTATAGGAAAGAAAATTATCAAGTCTTAGCTCTTCAACGATCATTTAACTTCTCCTTTCTTACCCATAGCTTTCTGCAATACTCCGCTATCTCATCATACGGAATGCCAAGAATTGCATGAAGGCGGTCAATCGCCCGGACAGGCACAGAAAGACGATCTTGGAATTTACGCAGTTCTTTCTTGATTCGATCCTCATGTGCTTTTGTTATCATTTCAGCCCCCTAGCCGTGCTTCTAACAGTTTAGCTTTCTCCTTCATTGGACCGAGGATCTCTCGATATTGATCATTCACCTCCACAAAATTTTCTATTGCTCTATCAATCGTCATATCAACAGTCGCTTCCTTGCTTCTTCTTCTGGCTTCCCTCGCAATCACAACCGAGTTTTGGAGATATGTAAACGGCTGTCTCGTAAACAACTCCTTAGCCTTCTCATACTCTTCCTTCGTAACCTCATCCTTGATTCGTACAATAGTCTCCTTGTCCACTTCAGGTTTCTCAGCCATGAACTCCACGAACTCATTTAAGGTAAACGTTCGATATGACCTGGCAGGGGTCTCAATAAACTCAATCAAAGACTCCTTTCCTTTCTCGATGGTTACTACCCTGAATCCTTTCAGATCCTTCTCGTCACCAAATCCTTCTCGGTTAATCGATCCAGGGTAGAATTCCTGACTTAAATGCAGATGCCCCAGGGCAACATAGTCCGCCCAAGTCAAACACTTCTTCGGAATGGATATGTCGTGCATCGGCACAATCTGCGACTCACTATACATAGCGCCTGCAACAGTGATATGACCGAGTATTATTGAAATCCTCCCCTCGTCTCTCTGCACCTCAAACCCTCTCAGAACCTTCTGTAGTATTGAAGAGACAACTCCATTCAGTTCCTCAATGGTCAAATTCTTGTACTGGTCGTTGGTTCTTAAGAGTGATGGGGTAGGATAGGGAAGCGTAAAGACTTGGCATTCATCAAGATCGATAATCTCAGGTATGTCTGAAAAAAACAGGTTTGGGTTCCTTAAATACTTGAATGGAATTAGACCATGACTTCTACCACTCTTTGCAACGTCGTGATTGCCTGGAATGATGACAATCCTACAATGCTTGGCAATCTCGGTCACAGTTTCCAATGCTAATCTATACTCTTCCGGTGTCGGTTTCCAAAAGTCGAATACGTCACCGGCGTAGAGGACAAGATCAATGCCATTGTTCCGAACATAATTTATGACAACGTCTAGACAACGTGCAGTATCGAAAAGAGCAAGATTAAGACCCTGCCTCTCAATTACTTTACCAGCAATAGACCTTCTATCAGAAATGTGCGTATCGGCAAGATGAAGCAGTTTCACGTTTACCTCCATTTACCTGCAAACGGTTTGCAGTAGCCAGGAGAAGTGAGAAGGGAAGGGCACAATATTTTTCTCCTGATTTTCGCCTGTTTTTGTCGTTCAGAAGCAAGTTTTGAAACGTGGTTTTAGTCAAAGGGCAACTCCCCGATGTCGTCCATTTTCTCAAGCCGTTCGTAAAACAGTACACGATGTTCATCAGCAAACTCATCAAGAGATTTCTTCAGTTTACCTGCGTCGTATCCCTTCCTTTTCATCATAGCCTTGAGAACGCCTATCTGTCCATTTTTGTCAGCCGCTAGAAAGTCAGCTTTATGATGGCTCATGGCGTCTTCGGACTTCTCTTCGAGATTCTTTTCAGTATCGCTCTCCACAACCTCTTCATGCGGCACATCAAGTACCTCTCCACCATTTATCAACCCCATAAGCGTAGCATCTCTATCCTGACCGAACAGCAGCCCGGTAGCGCGCACCCCTTCTTCAATCAGTGCATGTTTAACAACTGGATCAGACAGGTCAAAGTTAAAACTAATCTTGGGCACCACAAAAGGCTTTTCAAGCTCAGTTTTCTTGTACGTTGATTTCAATGCAAGCAGGGATCTTATAGTCCTCAACATGGCTCCTGTCTGAGCAAGGGCGAGTTTGTGCTTGCGCTTCTGGAGTACGTCTCTTCGGACACAAAAGTCAACATACTCCTTCTGGCGCTTTTCACTATATGGCTTGCCATCATTATCTTTTAAGTTCTTCGCCTTCTTCGTGTACTGTTCGACAAGTTCATCTTCGATGACTTTGATGTTAATCTCTTTTTCTCCTACTACAACCCTCCAGCTACCATCTTCTTTCTTAACCGCTCCTACCGCCTTATACGAACACATGTAAGGGTCACTTCCATCATCTGTCCTACCAGAGTTTCTGTAATCCCATACAATACCTGCGGCATATGCAATCTTCTCATGCCCAACCTTTGACAGGGCAAGGTCGGTATTATCGTTGATTTTTTCAGAATCCCCAGCTGTGACGTACACATCACCATCTTTTGGGTATGGGCTGATCCTGACAATCTCAAGAACAGGCTTTTGGAACGCTCCTATCTCTTGGATCGTTTCAGATGGTAGCAATACGTTGTAATTCTTTTTCTTGTACTCACTTATCTGTTCAGTAAATATAGCCAATTCCTTTCCCATAATTCCTTCACCTCACTTTTTCCTTGACATCTCCTTCGGCAATATGCTAAAAGAGACCTAAGATTTGCTTTTAGGGGATCTACTTTTTCTTGGCCGGGAACGTAGATCCCTTCTTTTTTTCTTCAGATACGTTACATAGTAGCCTTCAAGTTTGGGTCCATTAGAAGCCAATGCTTTAAGCTCTTCTAACGTTCTCAACCTTCTCACCTCCTCTCTGCGTCATCTTAGGAACATCAGTATACCTAAACCTCCCGCAATAACTCCTAAAACGAACATTGTTATCATGTCAGCAATCACATCAGACCGTCTGTACACCTTCGGCCTGACCATCCTGATAAACACATCTTTCATCGTCCCCTTCCTTCCTTGCCTATCTCACTGCTGATAACTTGTCTTGTCTCTTCAATCTCACATTTTGCTATGTCCAAAAGGCGGTCAAGTATCTCAGTTTCTCTCTCATCAATCTTTCCATCTTCCTTTGCCAGTCGATAGGCATCTACTACCTTTGACACAGCCAAAAAGTCATCATTGAACTCAACCTCAACAGTAGACATTGGAGCTCCTGTACATTTCTCCGCACGGATAAAGTCATATCCGTCCGGTTTGAGCAACTCCAGAATTTCTATATCCTGCGTGACTGTAAAGATTCGTTTCAGTATTTCTACCGGGCAAGCGTAAATTCCTTGGCAGTACTTGTAGAGGGTGGATACAGGAAGGCGAATCTTCCTGGCGACTTCTTGTAGGCGGTACCTTTTTTCATAAATCAGGCACCTGTAGAGGACATGTGCCGATAGAGCAAAGTGCTTTCCATTACCGCCCTCGGCAATTGCAAGAGTTTTCATTCCTTGCTCTCCAATATTTACCTTACTTTTACCTTGAAACTGAGATTTTATTGTGGTTTCATTATTCCAGAATAGCATAATGCTAACATGTAAATTACTGAGTATCCTTTGTAAAAAAATATTCTGGTTCAATTCCCAGTTTCTTAGCCAGAGTATAGATCCTCTTTGGGGTAGGCGTACATTTACCCTTCTCCCAATAGTGAACAAGAGCAGGGGAGACACCACAGAGTGTCGCTAGGTCCGTTAAAACAAATCCTCTCTTTATTCTTATTTCGTAGATTCTATCAGGATTGAAATCACTCTTTTTCATTCGAATACCAACTTTTGGTGTTTTTATTTGAATACTAACATGTAAATATCTATGTGTCAAGAAAAAAATTCATTGAATTTAAAAAAAAATCAAGTTAATATAACCAATCATGTCGATTTAAGTGGAGGGATGGATGGAAGAATTCAAAGACATCATAAAGCGGCTAAGAGAACAATCCGGGCATACTCAGTTTTCCGCATCAAAGGCAATAGGAAAAAGTGAAGCATATTTCGGTAACATAGAATCGGGGAAATTTATTCCTTCAGAGAAAACGATAATAGACATCGCCAAACTATTCAACACAGACCCTAGAGAAATACTCGAAGCAAGAAGGCAACAGAAAGAACCTTCTGAAGTGAAAGAGTATCTCCAATCTATAAAGTCAGAGATAGTAAATGAAGTCAAACAAGGCCTGGGTCTTAAACGCATGAACCAAGATGAAGAAATTAAAGGTCTATTCAACGACTTCAAAGACTTCGATGAGCTTTCAGAAAACGATAAAGAGGATGTAAGGCTAGCAATACGACACGTAAGGGAAGTGATCAAAAGAAAACGTGATCGGAATAGGTGACCATGTCACTGACAGAGGAAATTATCTATAGTCTGGAATCAAAGATTCCAAAATACAATAAGACTCCTCTGAATTATGACGACTTTGAATCTTTATGCGAAAAAGAGGGCATCATCACATATCAGTGTAAGATCCCATGGAATGGCTGGTATCTCGTTATAGACGATCATCCTTGTATCATTATCAAGAAACGGTTAATGGAGGGGCACAAAACCTTTGTAGGATTCCACGAATACTTCCACTTCAAATATCACCCTGGTACAACCCACTTCTACCTGGCAAGGAACTGGCTGAGCAAGATTGAAAGACAGGCAAGTATCCTTGCTGCACTAGCAATTATTCCTACCTGTTGTCTAATCGATGATATTAAAAACAATGAAGACATTTCGGAAAAATATAGCGTACCCAAGTACCTGGTTGACTTTAGACTGGATGTTTATGATGGATACAGACAGTTGAAACTTAGGAGGTAGGGGGGCTTATGCGCTATATAACAATCCTGGTCATAATACTAAATCTTTTGGGTTGCTCCACACTAAACAGCAGAATAGTCGTATCGTACAAAAAAGCCATTGAGACTCAAAAACTTGACCATGTAAAATTGGCTTTTAACATCCAGGACCTCCGGGAAGACAAGGAGATATTCGGATCGGACTTTAAAAAAACTTACGATGCAAGCAGATTTGATGTCATAACGGTTCTACAAGGGAAACCGGAAGTTGACGTAGATAAAAATCTTTCGAGACTATTTTACAATGCCTTTGAAGACAGGTTGCAGGGCTTTGATATTGTAGGCAAAGACCAAAATCCATCATTACTGTTCAATATATCAATCCTCATTTTCAAACTCGATTTTAAAAAGGGACATTGGATTGGAGACGTTATTTATGATGTCAAAATCTTCAAGGAAAAGGAGATGTTGATTGACAAACGAATACGCGGATACTCTACAAAACTCAATGTATGGGGATATAGAAGTGGCGAAGCGTCAATTAGTGAAGCCTTTTCAAATGCCATCAATAGCCTGGAACTAAACCTAATTAAGTAGTAGAGGATTCTTCTTACAATGGCACTTGGGTTGCATCAAGGGTGCATATCTCAACTGATCAAGTCAGTGGCCGAAAATCTCACCCACATCCGAGTAAACAAGGGTATCTATCTAGATACCGATACGATATTAGGTCTTGATGCCGTTGATGAGATACTGCCAAAAACTGGAAAGCTCAGGGATAAACTAGATCAGTATGCCGGAGAATCACCACTCTTTGATTTTATCTACGAAACAATAACTAGGGACATTGGGGAAAGCGGCACATACAACCCAGATAGCAAGGGAATCCTGTTAAATACGCTTCCTGGGTATGAAGACTTGCATGCAGTCGCAAGCAAATTGATCAGCGCTTTTCAAAGTCTCCCGTGGTCGTACTTGATCTCATTTGAGCTTCCTAGTAACATCAGCCAGCAAATGCGAGAGGCAGTGGGCCACTATAAGTTTGACAGGGATTTTAGAATCGTTTCTCCCGATGAAACCTTTGACACTACCTATCCGTTGCAGTCTAGTAATAGAAATAGGTATGAAAGGTTACATGGTCCTGGAGGTCTTCCTTCAGGATTGGGAGTCTACACAGGATATGTACCGGATCAGTGGAACAAACAAAGCTCATACTTTCATATAAATACTGAAGGCTTCATCGGTTACATCCAGGAAAGCGCACCTGTACGGGAAGCAATTTCCAAAATAAAAAAATTCATAGGGCTATCCTTAGCGGTTCGCTTGATGAAAATAGGCAAGGAGCCAGTCATCTCCCCATTTGGGGTGGGATTGCCTGCCGTGAGAGGGTTGATTGTGCATCGCCAACTGGGAGAAAACTGGGAGATATGGACTAAATATAACCTTCCCTCAGACCTTTCCGGGGTACTTGACAAGCTTGAAATAGATGACCTTAACGGTCACCTTGACAGAGAGGGAATGAAAGGGATGATTCAGAGCAGGCTTCTCATCGTATCAACAGCATTTCAAAATCCAGAGAAGGCCAAGCCTATCTTATTGGCTTCGCAGTGGCTTTTAGACAGTTATTTAGAAAAAAACCAACTACTATCATTTGTTCAGAGCATGGTAGCAATGGAAATCTTACTTGGAGAGCAGCACAAGCACAAGACTGACCTCCTTAGTATAGGGGAACTGTTAGGGAACAGATGTGCCTATCTCATAGGAAAGAGCCATAGCCAGAGAGAGGAAATTCTCAAAAACTTCAAAGATATCTACGACGTCAGGTCGAGGATCGTTCATAGAGGCAAGAATAGACTTAGCTACGAAGAACTAGCGCTTTTCAGAGTACTTCAGTTGATGTGCAGACGAGTTATTACTAAGGAACTTGAGCTAATTATGAGAGATGAAAGCAATGCTATGTAAGTAAGCAGCGTTAAAAAGGCGATAAATGAAACGATCAAGCATGATTAAGATGCTACTCGAATGTCCAATTAACTACTTGCATAACATAGCTAATTCAGCCGACACAAAAAGCCGCACGGCTGATTAGAACTGGTTAAATCAGGAGAGAATATGGAGAAGAAACTAAAGCACCTTGAGATGATTCAAGACATAATTAATCGGATGGCTCATTGTTCCTTCTTGCTAAAGGGCTGGAGCGTTATTTTGGTTTCAGGTCTCTTTGCTCTCGCGGCCAAGGAGACCAACCCCCTTTTCGTGTACCTTGCTTATCTGCCTGCCATCGCCTTTTGGATACTCGATGGGTATTACCTATACCAAGAGCGGCTCTACCGATGGCTCTACGACCAGATACGAGCACGGGAACAAGACGATATCGACTTCGGAATGAACGCGGCCACCTTCAAGGGCGAAGGGAATGCAACGTGGCCCGAGAGTATCCTCTCGAAGACGATGCTCCTATTCCACGGCATCCTCATCCTTACCATTGTTGTAGTTATGGTTTTCTGTCTGATCATAGGAGGAACTAATGGCTAGAAAGACATTCATTAGTTACAAGTACAGCGAGGCCCAGGGCCTCAGAGATAAGATCATCAAGGCACTTGGCGATGATGCAACATACTACCAAGGAGAGACTGCAGATTCGCCAGACCTAACTGACACATCGACGGAGAATATCAAGAAGAATCTAACGGACATGATGTACAATACATCCGTCACCATCGTGGTCATCTCCCCCAATATGAAAGATAGCAAATGGATTGATTGGGAGATCGAGTACTTGGTCAAAGAAATCACTCGAAAGGGACGCACATCCAAGGCAAACGGCGTCGTGGGCGTTATCCAAAAGGTCAACGGCGGGTATGACTGGTTGGTCACAACTACGAAGAAGCCCGATGGATGCTCAGTCAGGTCTTACGATACATCCAAACTTTATGACATCATCAACAAAAACCGCTATAAGCGCAAAGGGAACAAATACGCATGCGCTAACTGCAAAACTTACAGCCAACTAGACGGATCGTATATCTCATTGATCGATGCTGAAGAGTTTTTGGCCGTTCCAAAGAAATACATTGAGAACGCCTTCGAGAAATCAGAAAAAGCAGACGACTTCGATCTGACGAAGCAAAGGTAGGCTGCCCAACAAAGGGGACCAAGGAACTGTGCGCCCGTTTTTCGGCATCCTCGAGCCTAATGCCTCACGGTTTGGATTTTTCAGCAATTTGAGAATTCTTGGCTTTGCAAAGGGCTTCTAAACCTAGGTTGCCATTTACTTCGGCGTTATAAAGATGAGTATTATTTGAGGTTTTTTATGAGTGATCAAAAATGTCCAATATGTTCATCAATTGTAACGGAATATAAGGGAAGGGGATATGATGATTTCCATGACTATAATTGCCCGGTATGCGGACCATTTACTATTACACGCAAAGCCTTGTATAATCTGAGATCAGAAAATTTAACTGAAAAAAAATCAGCAGTTCTTAGCTATGCCATACGAAGAATGCAAAAGCAAAATTCCCGGCCTCAGATTGACTCAAAAATACTCGACAAAATACTGGAAAACAATTACTTGCCATCCCCCGCAGAACAGGCCGATAATCTGGTTTTATGGATAGGAGATAATATAGAAACCCCAGGGCTTGAGATAGACGTTAATCCTGATTTGCATAAAGCGATTATTGGAGCCATAAACAACCATAACTTCCACTTTATTGTAAGCTCCCTAATTGAGCAAGGTCTCCTTATTAGCAAGAGCGACATGGTCAAGCGTCATGTAACTCTTTCTTTTAAAGGTTGGCAGCGTTATGAACTTATAAAAAAGGGGGCATTAGATAGCCGGAAAGCTTTTATGGCAATGCCGTTTGAAAACGATTTAATTGATAAAGTCTATAGAGATTACTTTAAAAAAGCGGTTGAGCAAACAGGGTTTAATCTCTTTAGAATTGATGAAAAACCAAAAGCAGGGTCAATTGACGATCGACTAAGGATTGAAATTCGTACAGCTAGGTTTCTAATTGCGGAACTTACAGATAGAAATCATGGAGCTTATTGGGAAGCAGGATTTGCAGAGGGACTTGGTAAGCCTGTCATTTATACATGTGAAAGCTCTTATTTTAAAAATGAAGGGACACATTTTGATACAAACCACTTACACACGGTATTATGGGAACCCGATAAATTAGACGAGGCTGCAGAACGATTAAAAATTACTATAAGAGCCAGCCTACCTGAAGATGCAAAATTAGAAGACGATTGACTTTACTTTATGATCAACAAATCATACCTTTAGGCAAAAAGAGTCAAGTAAAGATTTATCCTACCACCGAAAATGGTGTGGTTCTAAACCCTAATCACAAAGGGGCTAATTATGAGGGCGTCTTTTCTTAATTCCTGAGATTACAGGGCTAAAAGGAAGGACGCTTTTTTATTTTTAACTAAAGGAGGAAATTATGAGAAAGTTAATTGTCTCAGTGTTATTAGTTTTATTTCTGGTGTCACTTATTGGTATTACGTTTGCTAAAGATGTCCACGTAAAAGGCTATTATAGAAAAGATGGTACATATGTTCGGCCTCATATAAGGTCTGCTCCAAATCAATATAAACAGGATAACTATGGTCCCTCGAAAAGTTCTTATGAGTTAATGAATCCCAAGAGCAGAGATTATGATAAGGACGGCACTCCTAATTATATGGATAGAGATGATGACAATGATGGGGTATCTGATGATTTAGACAGATGGCAATACAATAAAAACGCCCCAATTTTTGAGGAAACTAAATAAATTTAAGGAGGTCTTGTTATGAAGAAAATTAGAATTTCAGTATCTTTACTTGTTTTAGTGGTTTTCTCAGTTATCTGCTTAGCCATTGCAGCTGATTATAAGTATGTCGGTTCTGCCAAATCTAATAAGTATCACTTTCCTAGTTGTAGATGGGCATTAAAGATTAAATCTGAAAATTTAGTGACATTTAAATCTGCAAAAGAGGCTTTAACAGCGGGATATATACCCTGCAAGGTTTGTAAACCACCGACTACAGATTGATTGGAAATCAATAGTATTATTAACCAGATACGGATATGTATTTTATGGGACACAAATATGCGTCTTTTTTAGGAATTATTGCGTTTCTTTTTCTTTTAACAGGGATTTTAATTGCACAAGACTTTTACCCCTGCACACGAGTCGTTGATGGTGACACTATTGTTGTCGAGATAGATGGAACGCATGAGAAAATAAGACTTATTGGAGTTGATACCCCTGAAACAGTGCATCCATTAAAACCCGTTGAATATTACGGCAAAGAAGCATCTGAATTCACAAAAAACATGGTCGTAGGCAAGCAAGTCCGTCTTGAATATAATTGGCAAAAAAGAGATAAATATGGAAGGTTGCTTGCCTATGTCTTCCTAACAGATGGCACTTTTGTAAACGCTGAGATAGTCAAACAGGGTTATGGACACGCTTATACGAGATTTCCTTTCAAGTATCTTGATGAGTTCAGGAAATATGAGAAGGAAGCGAGGGAAAAGGGGTTGGGGTTGTGGGGGAAACATAGGAAACGAAAATAGGAGGTAGTTTCCATGGTTCAATCAATTGATGGTTATCTTATTAATAATGCATCGTTAGAGCCTTGGGGTTTTCTTTTGAAAGACTGGATTTGGGTAGTTGAGAAATATGTAACAGTTTGTAAAGGTGATGCACCTTACTGGTACAATGAAAGAGCAAATACTAGTATGCTTGCTGCTGCAGCTTGGCGTTCAGGCTTTGTGGCCGTAGAGGCATATTCGGATGAAAAAAAGGTGACTGCTGAATCAGAAGAAATCTATAAGGGAAGAGTCGATTTATGGATAGGCACCAGTGAGGAAGAGTGGTCTATTGAAACGAAGTACGATGGAGTTAATTTAAAGACTTTACAGGCTTCGAGTCAGATAGAAAAGACAATCCTTAAAGCAATTGATGACATTAAACGTGTCCGTTGCAATGGTGGTATTGGGGTCGGTGTTGCTTTCATTGAACCCTGTATCAAAAAAGAGGAAGCAACAAACCTGGACAATGATATCCAAGCCTTCATAAATATGATTCTTCCAAGACAAGATCATGCAATTGCTTGGTGTTTTCCCAAGATTGTGCGTCAACTAGAATATAAGGGTTGCTACTATCCTGGAATAATATTAATCGCAAATGTTCTTGATAAATAAACGTAACGGGGGAACAAGAATCAAGAGTTTGTGTTACTCTAACGGAAAGTTTGATAGACATCAGGCACTCCTACTTTTCTGATAAATGAGGTACCCCATGGCAGAAAAATTAGACATTCGAGAAATGGTGAGTACTGAAGACCTTTTGGTGTCAGAAATGGTAACAACCGAGGCACTTATAAACGTTCTAGATAGGAAAGGCATAATCACCAAAGCAGAAGTACTTGAGGAAATACAGGCTGTAAAGGAAAAGATGCTAAAAGGTGAGATAGACAGGATTAAAAAGAGGTAACGGTGAAATATAAGAGTCAGGACCTATCAGAGAGAGATAAGCACACTATCATTAATCCAAAATTTCTTAAGACCATCAGTCTCCTTGAATTCTGCCACTCCGTAGGCGGACCAAGCCGTATCCATATCAGGCAGATATATAAATACAGTCACCTCTACTTCATCACGCTTCTTTTTGCGTACCTTCATCTTCTTGATACACTGGCGATATATCTGACTAGCTGTTTGTTCTAGCTGCTCTTTGCTTGGAATACCATCTGCCTGAACAACAGCCTTGAGCGCTATTCGTGGTGTCCCGGCATAACTTATATCCTTCTGCTCAACAACCTCGTAGCACAGGCTATCTCTTACCATTTTAATCGTTTCTTTTCTTCCTTATTTTATTCTCCATACTCTAAATCCACCATCGACAGTTCTCACTTCATATTCTCTGCCTTTAGGCGAATATTTTTGTACGCATTCCCAAAAACCACTCCGCCTATTTACCACCCCCATAGATACCCAATCAAGTAATGGAATAAAAAAAGAATCATCAATTTCCATCTTAGTGAAAGGGAATTGAAACTCCTGTATTTCAGGAATCTTAATGTTTTTTTCAATAATATAATTTAAACGATAAATTTTATTAGAATCCATATTCCTTTCCCCTCTACAAGTACGCTTTTACAGCATCACAGATTATATGCCTCATATCCTTACCGGTCTTATCCTTCAATGCTCTCAGTGCAACAGTAACAGACATGGGCAGGTGAACCGTGGTCCTGAACTCTGGTTCACGGACATCAAGATCATCAAGCCAGTCAATAAAGTCAGCCCAGGTACTAAACACTGTCTTGTCATCCAACCATATTCGGCTAATTCGATCCTCAAGCTGTAATATTACCTCATTCTCATCATATCCAGAAAATTCAGAATTATCATAATCCTTGAACATATCAGGAGCCATACTTTCGTTAGAGACCATCCAGGAACTATTAGAGCGAGCCTTCAAAACAAGAACATCAGAAAACCCTTTCACTTTAATTCTTAGATAGACAGGAGACTCCATATTACCATAAACCGCATTTAACCTCTCCGCTAGTACCTTTGGATTACCATACATTCGCATCCTCCGCATTCTAATTACCTCCTGCAACAGAAGGTAATATGTTTTATACTTTATGTCAAGTGGAATCTATCGGAAACATCAACCATCTTTTATCAACTGAATAACCAACCTACCATCCTCAGGCACCACTTCCACCTTAGCTCCTGGCTTGAACCCAAACTTCAAAAGCCATTTACCCTTTAGCCTGATTTCAGAGTGACCCCCACCTCGAAATTCGTTATCGTAGTACCTTTCTATCACCTTTAACTTGCGCTTCATTAATCCACCACCCCATGTCCTTTACAATTATATTGTTAACAGATTAGATTCTATCGTAGGAATATAAAAACAATCACCAACATTTTTATCATAAGTTTCTTTCCCTTCAAACGACATTACTATTTCTTGCTCAGGAGCCGGCAGTTGTTCAAAAGGCTTAACCCCATAATCTGCAGGGAGCCAATGTTTGCCTTTACAAGCAGTAATATTAAATCTACGCCTCATTCCTTCATTCCTAAAAACCAGATGTATTGTCCCCTTTTTATAGACCGTAATCTCAAAATAGGTAGATAGCACTTTCTTGGTTTGTCCCCTATCAAAAGCCCCTCTTAATGCTTGAGCTATTGACAAATAACGATTATTCATACCATCAAAATAATTCATAACCACATCAATATCACTTAACTTTCGCTCTGTATCATAGCCCATTCTCCACTTATTGAATATATTGTCCCAAAAATAGAAATAGGGCAAAATGACTTTCTGATTTACATAAAAGGCTTTATTGGTTTGCCATCCATTAAAATAATGGATGTTTTCTTCGTAAAGTTTATTCTTATCCCATGAATGCTTTATTGTCATCATGTCAAATAGCTCGACAACTGCCTCTGTGAGGGTCTTCCCAAATCCATTAATTATATTGAGGACAAAAGTCCTAATATTGTTTTCTGTAAAATCCATATAAGACCGAGCCTTTAACTGATGATAAAAAATATCTCTTTTTGCTCTGGTCAGTCTATTTTTAATTACGTCGAGATTTAACACCTCTTCCCAATACGACTTTCTTACCTCTCTTAAAAAAACATTTAGCTTGTCTTGCATGATCTGAGTTAAGGTTTCATCATTATAGTATTCCTGGCATTTTCCATCTTTGCTGGCTAACTTTATGAACTTCGATATGTGTTTGTAGTTTTTGTAGTAGTTAATCAGGGTTTCACTTCCCACGGAAACAACTCTGTTGAAATCATCCACCATGTTTTGTATATTGTTCAGCGTTGCTATTTCATAAGGGGTCTCTATCGTTTCTTGCGTATCCTTGGCTTTATCATTTGCTCCCTCAAATAAATCTTCTTCAACACTCTTTACTATCTTGATATAAACCAAAGCTACCTCAACACCGGTTTTTTTCTCTGCGTCCATAAAACCATTTTGGATATATTCAATCTCTGCCCCTAATTTATTTAACTGCTTTACAAGTTCTTTTCTAGTATTTGTATATGGGTTTTTAATGGTTTCTGCATTCAAGAGAAAAATTATCTCCCCACAATACATTATCTCAATAGCTTTGAGTAAATGTTTATCCCCTTCATCAAAGGGAGGATTTGCTATTATTACATCGTATTTATCTAGCCCAACAAAGTTAAGAAAATCACTATCAACTACATTAATATATTTCCCCCACAATGTAGCTCGTAGGGTCTCATCTATCTCTATAGCGTCAATTTGAATACCCCTATAATCCCAGTTGTTTTGTAAATATTCAACAATATCCCCTTTTCCGGCACTAGGTTCGAGGATCATTAATCCGCTTTTTCGTGTTATTTTGCCTACCATCTTTTCTATTAATGGTCTTGGAGTAGGATAAAAAGTATCATTTATCATGGGTTATTTCCTTTCTCATAGCAAACCATATTGTTCTTGGTTCTGTCCATCATAATCATTCAACCATCAGGTTAAGAAACGCAAAACCATCATTTATCCCCTCAAGAGCCTTCAGGATCAGATCAATTTGCCCCTTTGTCATTCCATCGGCACTTTCATGTTCTTCCTTTAGCCATTCAACGTCATCCATATCCAGGCAGAAGACAGTCCTCTTGTAGGCACGTGCGTGAAGCATGTCAAGAACGTCCGTTGTTGGAGCGTGAACAACCATCTTGTTGTGATCCAAGTCATAAATATCCATAGCTATCCTAACCTCCTTCACTTTCCTGCTTATAGCCAAAATCCCTTGTGTTCAAAAACGGTTTCATCTCCGCTATCTATACGAACTCGAATTTCTATTGCCTTATTTACTACTTTTTCAAAGGTATCTTCTTCTATATACCCCTCGAAAAGTTTCCAGTTTTGCCAGCCTCGTATAGTGGCAGTGAAACGTCTATATAATATGTCCTTGTATCCTTCTCTTTTTTCATCATAGCTTTCTGTGATAGTGGCTCCTGCTACACATTTATGTCTGCCTATTATCTTCAAAACCATCCTCCTTAAACGAGTAATATCTTTTTGTGTTATTGCCAATTATTATGTGATCTACCAGCTTAATACCAATTATATCACCAGCAGACGCTATCACCTCTGTTATACGTTTATCAGTATCAGATGGAGCTACTTTTCCTGATGGATGGTTATGTCCAACAATTAGTGCAACAACACTTTTGAGGATCGCCATTCTAAAAATTTCCCGAGGATGTACTACGCTTTGGTTTAATATGCCAAGAGTTACCAATTCGACATATTTAATGCAGCTAGCTGCAGTGAGCCCTACTACCCAAAAGTGTTCCTTGTCTTGATCTAAATCGTTCTCTCCGTTTAAAATCAATTGAAGTACTTTTGCTACTTTTTGAGGTTTGGTTATTTTCATTCCCTCTTTTATTTGAATCTCCATTTTATTCTCCAATTATTCTTACAGAGACATAGGCATTATGCAAAATACTGCATCTTCTTCCTCAACGATGACAACAGACCTATTATCGCTCATCTTTACAACAAACTCTTCCTTTCCATTTCCAACATTAAGCATATCCAGAAGATACTTGCCGTTGAACGCTATCGCCAACGATTCATTGCCAATATATGTGACAGGGATTTCATTTGTTCCTACGCCAGAATTATCAAATGACCTTATATTAACGCTACCCATATCACCATCTCCAAACTCAATCACGATCCTGCTGAACGATCCTACAGCCTTTAACATTTTTATAGTTCTTGCCAGTTCTCTTCTCTCAAAAACTACGGTTTTCGTAGTTTCATCTGAGACAATGCTTTCATAATCAGGGTATTCCCCCTCTATCAATCTTCCAAACAATATAATGTCACCACACTCAAAAACTATCGTACCTTTATTAACTGTAACTTTTATCTCATCGCCTTCCTCGTCTTCTAACCACTGGAGATTATCCATAAAGTCTTTGGGAACAAGAATATTTCCCAAACCAAAATCCTTTCTAACCACTGCCATTCTATGACCATCCATAGCAACCACATCCTTACCAACATAAACACCATTAAACCTAACATTAGCGTAGTATGCATCTGAAGGAAGTGCATGCATGACCTTCCCGACTGCCTCTAGAAACTCACTTTTCAGTATAGGTTTCATGCAATCTTCTGGCATATCAGGCATTTTCGGAAAGTCCTCAGGTGTAAAGTTTATAGGCATCTTAGCCTTATATGTCCCGGCATGAACATGAGCACAGTCATCACCTGTTTCGACTTCAAGATATTCACTATTAACGTTTGTAGCGATTTTCAATAACATAGCATGATCTAAAACTACCTGTCCTTTTTCATGCACCTCAACATTTCTTAACTTTATGCACATACCTGTTTCAAGGTTTGTCGCAATAATGAATATGCCATCATCTTTAACCTCAAGAAGACTATGCGTAAGGATAGACAGCGATGCTTTACTACCAGCTACCTTTTTAAGCATAGGCAATTTGCCTTTTAATTCCTTTCTTCCAATTTTAATTTTCATCTATCACCTCGTTTTCCTTAACTTATTTTCATTCTATCCAATGTCAAATTATTTTAGCTGCAAACCGTTTGCAAAGTTGGGGGAATGGTAGGGTAGGGGGTAAGAGTTTACCCTCCTGTTTTTCCTTTGTTTTGTCATTTAGAGTCAGGAATTTTCATCGGTAAGAAAACCCTATGGTCCAGTCTGTTCAGCCTGACACGCCTTGCATGTACAATTATCGTCATACCCATGCCATTCTTCCTTTGCCCTTCGTGAATACTCACACAACACCTCAAGCAACTCAGCTTTCGTTTCATCATCCAGATCGCTAGCAAGTATCTTTTCCCCCATCTCGGCTAGTGTCATAGTGCTCCTCCTGCAACGTTGCCAATACTGAGACTACATTGCTCCGCATCGCCTTTTGTTCCCAACATTATTTTCGTCACAGCATCAACAGCCGAATCTATTCTGGACCTAATCCCATCTGCTGACATCTTTATCAGATCCTCGTACATTTCCGCCTTTAAACGAATAGCATTAAATTTCTCAACCCTGTTTTTCAATACATCAACAGTGGGGTTATCGAACCCTTCAAGTTCAGCTACAACTCTTTCTATCTCCTTCTCAACTTGGGTCGTATAAACCGCAAAGATGTTCTTCCTTGTCTTCTCCGTGTCAATAATAGGGAGCGAATACACGACAGAAGACCACGACATCATTGGGATCAACTGCTCAAGTTTCTTGACGGTATCCTCATACGTAACAGGCACAAAGTAGACACCACCGCCTTCCCGGATTACTGTTGGGTTCAGGCTCCTTATCACCCGGACGACTATACTCCTGACATCATCCGTTGTGTAATACAGCATGTAAAAGTCATAGTCTTCATGGATCTTCTTGGTTTTATCTGTCTCAGTCGTACTGTGGAATACTCCAGTTCCTTTGTCCAGAGACACCCTTGCCTCAAGCGCATAGTCGAGGTTCATGTTTTCCATATCGGCCTTTTCGTTGACAATGCCGTGGACGATTATGTCACTATCGTCCAAGATCAACCTGAGAAGCTGCGGATCAGATACTTTTCGATTGTACTTGATTGCCTTCCTGTAAGCGGAATCATTCGTTATTACCGCCGGCAAGTAGTTTTCCCCGAGGCCAACCTGCCTGAACATATTCTCAATATCATCTCTCCTAACCTTTATGTTACTTAACGACCACCAGACTATGTCACCAATCTTTGGGAAATTTTGATACTGCCCTTTTACCTTTTCTAGCTCAAATCTTTTCTCCATCTTGTTACCTCCTCTATTGTGGTTTATTATATTGTGAACGCCAGATCAATTGCTTCACCATCCCTTGACAAATCCGTCAGTGTCGCAACATCATCAGAGAACAACTTCAGTGTGTAATCGCTATTCGGGTTAATACCGACATTGAGCAAAATCGAGAAGCACTTAAACTCCTTGCTTTTCTTAATCTCCAGATACTCGGCAAGAAACTCTTCGCTAACACCACATTCACCATCAGTACAGAATACGATATCAGCCTTGTTCCATTCAGATTGACTGATCAAGTCCATCGATTTATGAAGCGGAGCTTCAAAATCAGTACCACCACCGAAAAACCACGATGCAGCTTCAACAACAATATGTGGGTCAGTCTGTCCATTAACAAACTCGAACGTCTTAATCTGATCCTTGTTTCCAAAATGGATAACAGCCATATTACGTTTTTCCTTGCGAGCAATAGTCAAAAGCCCTAGCATAACAGCCTTGCTCCATATCTCATTCGCTCCTTCCATAGAACCACTGCTATCACAACAGAAGACTATCGGACCTCTTCCTTTCTTTTCAACTCCTTCCATTCGGTACTGCAAGAGCTGTCGTTCGTGGTACTTCCTCATGAAGTCCATCTTAAGAATAGGGTGGGCAAGCCTTACCAGTTCAGAAGGAACAATTCTTCCAAGATCATTCCCAATTTCAAGCTCAACTATCTCATCAACTCCATGCTTCGTCTTCGTAGCCTGCTTATGCAAAGCAATCCTCTGAAATCGTCCAGCTATCTTCGCAATCTGTTTCAGCTTATTCGATCTCATAATCTCCCTGCCCAATTCGAGCTTCTGGTCAACAGGTAACAGGCAAGGCTTACCCGGCTCAGACCCCCATGTGTCCAGGAACTCAGATGTCTCCTGCACGTCATTCATAGCTTCCTGACACACCTTTCTCATTATTCGTCTAATATCGTCCTTTTTGCCATCGAGTAACTTTTCAATTTTCTCTCCATGATTTCTTACTAAGGCTTCTACCTCATTAATCTGCTTATTCAAGTTTTCAATCATTCCATGGTACTTCTGCTTTTTCTTGCCTTTAGCCTGACTTGATAGGTCATCCAAGCTATCAACTTCTGTCATCATACCTTCAAGAAACCTCTGAGCTTTCATCATCATATTTGTTTCATCAGTGACATCTTCGGGAAGTTGCGACAACACCTTGCCTCCAACGCTTAGCACCCCCATAGCAGAATTAAAATCATCAAGCTTCGTAAATTCTTTTAGGTTCCTAAACTCTTGCGTTCCCATGGCTTCCTCAAGCAGCACCCTATTCAGCTCGTATGCGGGAAACAGTTCCTCAGACATCCGTGGTGTTATCTTGTACAGCGCAGAGTAGAAATCCTGCATGAGTGGGCTGAACGTCGAAAAGAACGCACTACCATCCTCTTCAAGCCGTTTCAACTCTTTCGACTCTTCCTTAATCGAACCAAAGGACAGCCTATCGTAAGCATCATTTCTGATTACAAACTCTCCATTATTTTTATCCATCATCTTCTCCAACAAACCTACAGCCTCTTTTTTTCTATTCGAGACCGAGGCACTTCTGGACTATGACCTTGTTGAACTCCTTCACCTTCTCTCGTACTTCTTCAGCCTTTGTCATACCACCAGTTGCGTTCTTAATCAGACTATCGATCTCAGCTCTTAGTTTCTTCAGTTTTGCATTTGCCTCGATCCCAAGCTCTGTTGTGCCATTAACCACTGCATCGTTGTAGATTTCGGTAGCCTGGTCCAATATTTCCATTGCTCTCTGGTTCAACGGATTTGCAATCGAGTTAACAATCCTGGTTACAACCTTTTTCTGTTCAGGGTACGACCACAGAATGTGATGTAGAATTTCAAGGTCCTCTTCAACAACCTTGCTACGCCCATTCAACAGTGCAAACGCCTGAAGACATGTCAGGCTATGCTTCCACCTACGATCGGATACGATGATACCTTCCTTCTTCAATTCACCACGTAGCTTGATAACCATTTCAATCAAATCATCATGGATTTCAACTTTCACAACCTCGGCCTGTAGTTTTTCCAACTCCTGAAGGCTCATCATCTCCTTCGTAGGTCTTTCTTCCAACAGCAGCATCTCCTTGAAGCCTGAATCCTCTCCTATGTATCCAACCTCATACCGAAGCAGAAACCTATCGTACAGTGCTCCAAGCTCCTCTCCATGGGGTAACTCGTTGCTAGCACCAAACAACGAGAACAGTGGAACAGGCATTGGCTTCGAGTCGTTGTGGTAAACACGCTCGTTTACGATGCTCAGTAAGCTATTCAGGATGGCCGAGTTTGCCTTGAAACAGTTATGCGTAACCACCATCACTCTGCCAGCCAAAAACAGATGATCCTTTGAGTCAACCGCAATACATCTTACCGGACGTGACTTTACCTTTTTGACAGACACAACTCTGATATGGCGTCGCTGTTTCAAAGGGGGAATATAAACTTTCCTAGCCAGAAACGGAGGCATACCCGGCGTTGCCCTAAAATTTACCTTCCAACATCTCTTATGCCGCCCTTTAGCTCCTACCCTTTTATCGTTGGTTAGCCTTTTTGAACACCTGATTCCTAAGCTATTAAGCAGTTCAACTATGCCGTCAACGATGTTCTCATTCGTATTGCTAAACGTACATGTTCCTCCCTTTTGCATATATCCATCCGTATCCATTAACCCCTGTACTAATCGCAAGCGCTGACCAAGCGAGCTACGTAAATATACCAACGGGACGCTCTTGCCACTCCCCCTGTAAACACTTCTGGAAAGCAGCAATCCTGCATCTCCCAATTTGGATCGTAAGCCAGTATCTCCCACGGAAATAGTTCTCAACTGTTTGGAACAATTTGCCCTTTCAACTATTCTTGCCTTTGGCAGTGACTTCCGTATCTCTGCTAGAGCAGCATCGGCCCACTCTCTCCGCATTAAAATTTCACCGTTCCACGAATTACCATTACCCAACCATAGCCCTAAAACATACGGGTCTATTGGTAAGTCTTGCTCCGGTAGCTGGACAGGCTTAGGAAGTGGAAGCTGCAAGAATCCGTTCTTCTTAAGTTCATTTGCCATTTCCAAAGTCGTTCTAACCTTGAAAGGAACCCTATGATGACCTCTACCTCTTCGACATAGCCAGTTATGCCCAGCATCAGCTACAATAGACTCTCCATTCTGTAAAGTCACTTTATAACAGTCTCTATTTGCTGCTATCTCCGTCATGCCTATTACATTGACTAGACTTCCATTTGCTCCGAAGATCGTATCTCCTATTTTAACCTGTCCTACCGTGCTCCATCCTTCCTGCGTTGCTAGTGGAGTATCCAAGTCAAGAGCTTCGTCCAAGAACCCAATATGAGCTTCCGGTAACTTCCCTGCAGTTATCCTTTTGTACTCATCCTTCTCCAGGTGGCTTAGCGAAATCGGCCCAAATATCTCTTCCGGTGTACTGAACTTCGTGAGTAGCCACTGGAAATACACGGCACCATCCACCCTGAGACAGAGATCATTGCAGAGCAAACTCTTAGCCGTTCCTGGAGGACCTATCATCAATAAGTGCTGTTTTGCCAACACAGCAACAAGGCATCCATCAACAAGCTCAGACCGTTCAACAAAGTCTTTCCTCATTTCCTCTCTTATCTTTTCTATTCCCATAATCTCACAACCTCTCCGCTACTACTGATTGCTTAGGATCAGCGAAGCCTTGATGTTTCAAGTTCTTTGCCCATAGACCATTCGCAAAACTTGCAATACTTTTCTGCAATTTTATGTCTACAAACTCCTGACCACCTTTATCATGTACAACTCTTTGATAAATCCCAAGATTATGCTGTGTGTACTCCACTGGTACCCAATCATGATCCATCATATCAAACACGATGTCAGGGTCCGCCATGAGGTCACCGTTCTGCTCGTAGTAGTGAGCAACAGATACCCGTCCTCCACCCAATCTTTCAATCACAAGTCTCATAAACCCAGGACTTTCAATTCTTGCATGGAAAAACTCATCCTTTCTAAACTTATCTATCAGCCCATGGTTCGTAAGGATTTCTTCTACAACTTTCTTCATCCTTGGCATTACACCCCTCCTTTACTTATGCCATTCCCCTCAATCAATCGAGCACTTACGGTACATCTCAAGACACCAGTCGCTCTCGTTCATCTCCCGGACATCCCTTACCTTAACAAACAGGCAACCACCAAAGAAGTAATACCCTCCATCTTCATCATCACCCTCAACCCCATAGAACCTACTAGCGTAGTCTTCAGCCTTTTGTATTGCCTCTTCAATGCTACCAGCCCTCACCAGATGGTCATAGCTGTATTCTTGCTCTCCATTCCTCTCTTCTAGCGTGAAAGCGAAGAGCCTTCCTTTTCGGAATGGATTTTCAGGCCACACTTCCCTGACAAAATCAACAACAACCTTTCCATACGGATCATCCTTCGTAGGGGCTCCAATGAACACACAGCTCTTTCCATCGTCGTCACTCAACGTAAACTCCCCCCAACCACCTTCAGATAGAGAGAATGCCAACATCTTCAAGAAATCCTTATCGTTTAACATATCCCATTTTCCATATGTATCAACCTCAAGTGTGCCACCATTTTCAGGTGTCCACTCTACTGTCTCGAATCTGTTCTCAACTTTATCTTGAATAAACAGCCATGCTTTTTCAGATAAGCCAGTTACGGTACCACTAATTTCTATATACCATCCCATGACTCCTCCTTATTCCTTCTTCCAGAGTTCGTCCTGCTCTTTATCGCCGATACCACAGACACGAAACGCCTCATCAGCCAAATGAGCAACGAGGTCGGTATCAACCTCTTCTGTGGAAATATTGTAGTTTTGCGCCAGAACCTCTCTAATGCTATCCTTCATTACATCCCGAACACTGTTCCCCTCCATCTCATTGCTTTCACAACAGACCTCATCTTCGCATTCCTCACAGATATGCTCTCCATCAGGGAATGGATATCCCATCTCTTTTCGATATTCATAATTATCTGATACAAATATCCTATTAACAAACCTTCCCGAACCAGGAGCCACACTTTTGCCACACTCGGCACATATTTCCTTATCCATTGCCATTCAAGCACCTCCTAACCGTACATTGTGGGGAAATCAACACCATCTGCCTCGGAGACTGCAGTATCAAGACTCTCTTTAATATCGTTAAGGTTTTCAATAATATTGTCAATAACCTCAGATGCCGCATTAAGAGCAGATACCGAATTCTGTAGTCTAAGCCATCGTGGAGCCTTTTTCCTTTGATCAACTTGAAACTTAACCTCACTTTCCCTAATATCCATCCATGTAATATCATTCAGGGCATCAACAATTCTATCAAGTGTATCAGCAGTATCGTCGACTCTTTCATACTTCTCGGTAGATTCCAGTCCAGTCCCGGATATATTGTCCCGCCAACTTTCCATTTCATCACGCAGTTCTTCAATATCAATCCTTGCATTATCAACCACTTCTTCCAATGTTCCAGTTTGCTTAACCAATGCCATTTCGCTCACCTTCCTTCCATTGCCTTATGATTTGTGGTTTATGATTCATTCTAGCAGAAAAAAATTTAGTTGTCAAATAAAAAATGACGTAATATCAAATACTTAGCAAATTTTTGCACCCTATGTTTGGTTTACCATGGGCTTACCTCTTATCTCTGTTTTATTCCATATTTTTTCATTAGAACGCTGAAATTCTCCAATAAATTTCCATATTCTTTCCTGCTTTGAACTATCTTGTATAATTCTTTGAATTTCAGCTTCTTGGATACCGTAGCGACACAATTCATATCAAACATATTACAAATCCCGCTTGCCCTAACTTTCTCATATTGTTCCATTGCTTCTTTTGTTATTTCCACTTCTCATTCTCCTTCCTTTAACGTTTGGGGTGGGGTACCGAGCTTTTTTGCAATCCGTTTACAATTTGCCCTGCTATATCACGGACAGGAGTGTAGTAATCTGCTCCGTAGTAGTCTGCTCCACAATAGGGACAGTTCATGTAATCAGGGTCATAATTTCCTTCCTGGTCTACGTTTGTCCCGTTACAACAGGCGTAGCAAAACTCCTGTCCACACTGCGGGCATTCCTTCTCAGCGTACTGGTGATCCGATTTTTTACAAAACATCTTTTCACCTCCTTTACTATCTGTTTAATCAACTTCAAAGAATTCAGGTTCCTTCAAAGCAATCATAACCAGCATTCCACAAACCCCAGTCAGTGCATTATGATAACTTGCCTGCGTGTGCAAACCACGCTCGTGACATATTTCGTGAACAATCAGATCTATTACCTTTTCGGACAGTGGTGGATTGAAAAAACCCACGCCAAGACATGCAACATTAAACGACAACTCCTTATTGCCATACTCTGCTCCTGTATTCCCTTCCCATCGAGCAAACTTAACCAGAATATCCACCCCAAGATATCCTTTCGCAATCTTTCGGGCAAGCTCGGCTACCTTCCTCATGTTATCATCGGGGTCCACTTCCGTGAATCCTACAAACCTCGTACCGAACAGAACGCTCGATGACTTAATCAGTTCATACTGATGTACATTCGTCCATTCAGCCTTTGAGAGATCCTGCCCCCTAATTACTCTATATCCTTCCGAAACAGCTCTATCAATAGACGTTCTATCCCACTGGTTGGCAACTACAACCTTGTCTCCAAATCTCTTTTCAATAACATCCTTGAGTGCCTCACGTCCTATTCTGCTATTCCCAATCGCCTCTCTAATCCATTGCTCAGATGCACACTCTTCAGGCACAACCTCGTATACCGCATTGAGCACTTCCGCATAGACGTTTGACAAATAGCTTTCGGGAACCATACTCCTGTCGGTTGACAGCGGAACCTTCTGCTGAACATCAATGTCGTATAGACACTCAATCTCACAGACCGGGATTCCTAATTCATACAACATTGCACCGCTTTCAGGGTTACGATGCATAACATGGATTCGAGTCTTTCTTCTTGTCCTTGTAAACACACCATTCACTACGTATTCTGTAGGAAGCGTAGCCTCAAATACCTTGAACGGTCGACGATACAAGACCTCTTCTCCGTTGACACTAAACCTGATTCCATCAGGCACCATGTACTTTCGTAGTGCCTTCAGCATATCATCGTACTCGAACTTCTTCATCTTGACATGTACCATTATAACCGTACCAGCTATCCGCTTTCGACCAGACCTATGCCTCCCGTTATTATCAAAAACTAGGGTCCCTTTCGTAGTCCGTATCAAGGCATAATCACACATCGCTAGAACTTCCTTCTCGCCAAGATTAAACCTACCACGCTTCTCAGGATCAGACCTCTTGTATGTATGGGAAAACAACGTAAAGGCATCCGATAAATCTCTGAATCCTTCCGGGCTATCATCTTCAACCTCAATCTTAGCAACACCTTTATTCCAACTTGTGGTCAGCTTGCAGTACGTTACCTTTTCATCCCAAGCGTTCTGCACAAGTTCCCGGACAATAAAGTGCTTCGGCTTACCTTCCTGTAACTCTCTGAGGCCACTTCTTGAAACCTCAAGCCAATTATCACCTGTAGCCATTTTGTCTCCTTTCATCTATCATCCTGCAATCAGTTTGCAATGACTACAAACACTTCTCTATCTTCTCTCTCAATGAGCAAACCCATTCAAACTCTTCCTTAGACAGCCTTCCAGCCTTCACTTTTTTTTCGGCGATAGTCCCCTTTCCAATAACCCTTGGTCCTATCTGTACCTTCTCGTCTCCACCATTGTAGCGGTTTATCGATACACAGAGACCATTCTCATGCGTAAACTCCTTCACCACCTTATCTAAGTCCGGATCGTAAGCCATAACTTCCTCCTTATTCTTCTCCATCATCTTTTGTATCAATTACAATATTTCCAAACCTAAAAACCCCATTTTTTACGTTGCAATCAAAATCTTCTTTCATTTCTACGATATGGGAAAAGCATTTGCTTTTGATACTTTCAACGGTCTCTATATTATCCATCTCTAGCAAAGAAACTGGTAAAATACCCAACGAACCAGAGTCAACCGCATACCTCCTTCTCTGCATATCATAGTAAGCACCATCTCCATAAGCCGTTTTGCCAACACATACCATTTCCCCTGTATATTCATATATCCCATCTTCGCAGTATTCCGTTTCTTCTAAAAAATCTTCCCAAGACTCATCGAAGACGTAACCTGGATCCCCTATATAGTACGTACCTTTTTTCATACATTTCTCCTTATCTTGCTAGAATTATGGTATTGAGAAGATTAGCAAATACCTCATCGATGCTCCCAACCAGTTTCAAAGCACCATCCATCATTTTCTGATATACTAAATTTGCAATTTCAGGGGTTTTGCCTCTAATTCTAACCCCCATTGATTTCTTCGATGTCGTATTTCCCTTGATCTCAACCTCTAGGTCTTTCTCAACCAGGTAAGCAACATAGTCCATTATGAATTCGGTCAGCGTTCCATCAAGTCCTTGCTCCGCTATCCAAACTGTTAATCCAACGGAAGCAAAATCAGCAAAGGCTTCATCGGTGAGAAGATGTCTCACGTTCTCATAAGCACTTCGCCACATTTTCTTGGCAACTCCATATTTTTCAGGACCTCCTAACACCAAACAATCAAGAGCGATCTTTCTCGGGAAGTCCGGGCAGCCATTTACCTTCAATTTTGAATCAGTTAACCATCCTTCAATTTCGTTATAAAACTGGTGCACAGTTACCTCCATAAATGCGGTTGCATCCTTCAAGTGCTATCTCCCTTTCGAGCCTTGGACAGATAATGCGTCCATTGATAACAGGGGATTCGCATCTTTTGCAGAGATGCTTTGTTGCTTTTAGCCTCTCTGTGTCAGACTCCTGTGGAAACAATTTCTTTTCTTCCATAAGAACACTTTCAACAATTTCTTCAATTGACCTCATTCTAATTCTCCTTTTAGGGTTAGCTTTCCTGCCACTATTAATTTCACTATTGCCAGTAGCCACTGAATATGAAGGTCTCCAGTTCCATCGAACGCTATCATTTTCCTATCAAGGAAGTATCCTTCAGCGTCCATCAATTTTTTCTTGACTATACTTCTTTCTATTTCCATCATCTTAATACCTTCTGGCAGATTGAATCTTTACTCCTGCTTTCTTAAGATCAGCCATTACTATTGCGAGATTTGAAGGGTTGTTCAATCCCTCATTTAGGAGCTTAGTACCGATTAGGTAAGGTGTAAGGGAGCCCTTTGGGGGCCTGGTTGCGAACCTTATGAGATACTCGGTTATGTTCTCAATCTCCTCAATTGCTTCCTGGCTTGGCATCTCCTTTTTCCCCCTTTGTGATTTATGTTTTATGATTTCATTCTAGCATACAGATAAACTGGTGTCAAGAAAAAAATGCAATGATTTTAAGTACTTATGCCGTTTTTCTTGACGGTAAATACTTGATATTATTGAATCGGTAAAGGCTTGATTTTATTGATTCGGTGACTATGGACGGTGAAGTATTGATATTGTTGAATCGGTAAACAGTTGATGGTATTGATCTGGAACAAAATCAATGGATGTCAAACAAAGGTAGGTTTATATGGGTTTAAAAAAGAAAATTCATTGTAGGCGTTTTTAGACATCATGTAAGTAGTTAATGTTATTGATGTTTTCAGAAAAGCCCCGATATTTTTACAGATGCTTTACTGTTGATACTACGTAAAGCGATAAAAAGCGTTGTAATCCTTTTTTTATCGATAAATTTCTTAGTTTTCTTAGTTAAAATATTGGTTCCGCTTTCGCAAGCAATTCTGTTTTTCTCGAACTATTTACTGTTGTTCCCTTCCTAAAATTGACTACTTGTCCGAATGCCATAATAACCGCCCCTATCATTAATCCTAGATTGGTACTTTCAGGCGGCTTTAACCAAAGCATAAGTCCAAGTATTGTAAAGAAACCAATAATGAGGAACCAGTCAAAAACTTTATCTTCCACATCTCTTTTTCCAGTCGCTTTAACTCCTTCAACATTCATATTACGAGCATTTTGAACATCCACAAGCTTAGTCTTTATCTCTTCAATATCCTGCTCTCTCATTTTCAGCTTGAAATCCTGATCGGCTAGCGCAAGTTTTAAAGCGGCTTGAGGATCATTAGCTATTGCTGAAACTAACTCATCTGGCTTAGCGGTCTCGGATAATCCAAAAGCCATCGCTGCTGCCTTAATCGCCCCCGCAGCTATCATCCCTGGTGGACCTCCAAAAGCAGACAATAATCCCTCTGCTGTTGGAGCTACCTTCTTTATGACATCGACTACATCTGACCAATCCACATTGTCCTCCTTTCTAGGTTCTTACAAATTCTAAACCTCTTTCAATAAAATTGGTTTTAACCCTGTTGCAAGGGAAATATTTTTCTGCTGTATCAAAGGCTGTTTTAAAACTGAAAAACATGCAGGAAAATACATCAATATTTATTAATCCTGTGTTCAGGTTTCCATGAAAACTTATATGGCTTTCAGCTATAATAACCATCCCAATAACTTTACCGCCTATTTCATACACCGATGGAAGTGTAATCTTGGTCATCTCTATTTCATCAGGGCATTTATTAAGAAAATCTCTTACCCTTTCTGGTTCAATCAAACTTATATCCTTGATTACTCCATCAAAAGTAAAATGACGACCAAATCCTTCCATTGGCTCAACCTCCATTATGTGATTTCCGTCTTTTCCATACTGAAATACACCAACAAGGAAAAGGCTGGAGTTCGATTTCTATTCGGTTGCGACTAATATCAATGACAATACCAATCTTTAACTCGCTCCAATACCATGCACTTCTAATCTTCCAGCCCCTCACATACATAGCTTACCCAATGTTTAATAGCTATCTTCAATAATAAGAGGAAACTCATTAACATCTTTGGTTCTGTCTAAGAAGTTTTTAAACGTCTCTCCACTATTTAAAACAGCCCTATTCCCCTTTAGTTTACCAGTAGTGGCACCAAGAAGAATACAACCCAGAGTATCGGCTTCGGTATTTCCTGAATGGAATAAAACTGCTGTATGACCAGGTACTACTATCTCAAAGGTATTCTTCCACTTTGTACCGTGAAATCTCTTACAATGATATTCTCCTTGTGGGATATATAACTTTCCTTTTTCATTTCTGTCTGGTTCTAATGTAAAACAGAAGATAACATCATCAATTAGCAATACCCCCAAGGCTCCCTGAGTACTTTCTTCAAGTCTAACTATCTTTGTTTTCATAATTCGTATCACTTTCTTTCTAAGCTTAAATCATTCATATAACCTTTAATTCATCAGAACTCACCCGTTCTCCAACCTTTTTATCCCTAACCAGTAGTGTTTCTCCCTCAACCACGGGTTGATCTTCCACCTCCACCCAGTCGTACCCTTTTCTTGCCTCTGGTGGTTTGGGAGAGCATATCCACCCAACTATTTTTCCGTCAGCCAGTCTTTTTTCTACATACCCCCAATGTACTGCCATATTGCCTCCTAATCACTTACGCTTACGCTGTCTGAATCCACAAAACCGTGGCAATATATATCAACTGTTAATAAAGTTGCTGCATCTCCTGAAAGCTTATACTCAAAAACTCCATTAACCAATTCAATTCTAAACTCATTAGCATCCCTAGCTATATCTCCATTACTATTTTGCTGAGCAAAGGCTACATATCTTCCATTACCAGCCCCACCATCTTTTCGAGCCCATGCTATTCCATATTGATAATCAGTAACTCTAATTACCAAAACAGCAAACATGATTGCTTGCCGAGCCGTTGATGGAGCATAACGTGTTGACCCTACAGCGGGATCAAGATCAACATCTGTCCAGCTCGTTTGAGCACCAGTATCCAATGGTCTAAGATCTTTTCCATCCCGCCACATATATACATTGTGCTCAGCCATGTCAAACGCTCTGATAACTGCATTTGTTACTTGGGTGTTGTAGATTACTCCAATCTTTGCGTAACCTGATTCGGTAGTCGTCTGCCCCTCTCGTATAACAAAATCACCAGCAATGGGCTGTTCGGTTACGGTGTTAGCAATATAGACGACATAAAACTCATGGGCTGTGACTGCATCACCTGCCTTAAGTTGTCCACCACCTGCAACAAGGGCAAGCTTCAGGGTGACATCTGACCAAGCCGATTCACCAGGTGGTGTGAAAGGAAACGAAACTTTAAATTCATCATCATCGACATATTTCAGGATGGAATGCTTGATTCTTAGCCCAAGAAGCAAACTCAAGTGATTTGTGTGTATCGTCTTTGCCGGCCTGTTGGCAACATCAGCCAGTGAGGGATGATTCTCTCCTACCACTGATTCTGTATATTGTATCCAAGATGGAGTTTCCATATTCTATTCTCCTATGCTGCACTATATGTATGCGTCCAGGTTATCCTGAGCTGATCATTGGCAGCTTTGTTGATTACGGCAAAAGTTATTCTGGCAAGCATTGTTCCTGCAGCCGGATCGTTGAAAATTCCAGCTTCGGTTATTGCACCGGTTCCGTCACCAGCAGCCCAATCACCGATATACTCGACTTCATTATCTGTTTGGGTTACAGACGTTAGTGCATTCCTATCGAGTTCTGATTCAAGAGCCGTATCGCTAGGATCAGGGGCAGTCGTTCCTACTCCAATCGCCATGTGCGACATCTGCGCCTCCCCCTGGTCACTCATCTGGTCAGCTATATGACTAAGTCCATCATCCACAACTAGATTGCCAGCGATATCCCTGACATCCTTCAGCTTGCCATCTTTATCAAACAATTCTATCTTTACCTTACCCTTGATCTTTATCGTACTTTTCATACCAGCACCCCATAATCCTTTCCGTAATAGATTGCTCCATTATGGTCATACACCCCATCATACTTGAACCAGTTTTTCCATGCCTGCTCAGAGAGCCAAACCTTCTCTGCTTCATCTCCAATATAAGCATCAAAAGCTACTGCATTAGGGTCTATACCGTCATTTGATGCCCAGTTATATACTGACCCACCCTTGGTAGATACTATCGTAACACCTGTAGGCGAAGGGGTTAAAACTTGTTTAACTGAATAACTCTCAAATTCCGCTATCAAACTATAATATGCTATCAGTTTATTATCTAACCCACCCGTAGCAACCCCATAAATAATTTTAGTGCCTGCCGTATTATAAAAATACGAAACCGGCCAATCCAGAATGAACCAACCTGCAGAAACTGAATTAGCGATAACAACTACTCTCATCAGACTGCCCACAGATGGAGATGTAGCCTGATATATATGTGCATACACGTCTCCGGGTGCATATGTGGCAACTCCTCCCCCTAATGTCCATCCAGTCAATACAGTATTCCATGCACTCGCATCAATGAATTCTGGATTTGAAAGTGTTTCTGAACCATATGTTTCCCCAGTCCCTGCCGCCTTGATCCAGCCCGTTAGAGTTTTACCTCCTGCCTTCAAGGTAAGTAACTTTCCAATATAAGGAGTTAAGTCCACTGACGGATTGGTTACAAAGGCAACCCCATTGACTAGGGATAGGTTACAAGTAATAGAACCAAGAGAGGTAACAACATTTCTTCCTATCTTATGGACATCCTTAGCTACTGCCTCACTTATAGATACTCCATCGGCCGCTACCTTAGTAACCGCCATCGCAATAAGCTCTGATATGCCAATCTGCTCAAACGCACCCTTGCCAAAAGTCTTTGAGATTAGTTCCGAAACATTAACAACGTCTTCAAACGTCTCCTCAAAGCTGTGATAAGATACATTCTTATCAACAACCTCAAACGAGACGAACCCCTCATTGAGACTAACAACTTTCGACATCACCTGAACAATTCTATTCTGAAACGGACTTCGTGTCTTATCATAAAGCTCAGAGTGGCTAAACAGAACAAAGTCTCCTGTCTCAAAATGAACATTCCTCAGCGTAGCATCATCAAAACTGATCATCCATACAGAGTCTTTAAACCTATCAACTATAACCGACTGAACAGCATTTGCCGTACTTAAGTCCCTGCACCATTTAAATTCACACGTCTTAATCTTGGCTCCGTGTATACTCTGCGATAACTGATCCTTAGTGGAGTTACCATCATCTCCTTCCTCATACGTATTCAGCCTGTAGTTATAGGCATAGAGAACTTCTGCCTGGTTGCAGAGATTTTTCTCATCTTGTGTAGCCACCAGATTACTTACATACTTCTCGAATACTTCGCCCTTATGGTCAAACACCTGGTTGATGGTATTAATCAATATTACTATTTTACCAACGTTATTCTTCCACCACTCACCATTAAAAGAATAGAGAATCTCGGACAGCGTAGTACCTATAGACCTGTCTCCATTTATTAACCCAGCACATTCGTATCCGCTACAGATATCCTTTGCCTTCTGCAAAGCAAAGGCATCGAAATCTGAGGATGCACCACCAACAACATTAACAACAAAATCTTCTATGACCTCAATCGGATTCTCTATGAGCGATGAACTACTATTCTTACCCTTACATCTAATTGATATAGGCTCTTTCGTAGCCTGGTCTGCAACAAAATCAATGATTGCTATATGCTTACCATTCTCATCGGTGTGGTCGTCAACAATGGTGTAATCTGCAGGGTCAATAACATTTCCATCCTTGTCGTAAACCGTAAAGCTATTCCCATCTCCTGCACTCAGTATCGTGCTATCAGAGATGAGGTAGTAGAAATTCACAGTATCAATACATGGACAATTCCATATTCCTTTGCTCCCACCTTTCATGTATCCGTAAACCAAAGGCAAATAATCAGTCGGAGTGCGGGGATTACTGTACCGCCACGCATGACCTAGCTTAAACGTTTCTTGCAAATTGATGCTCATTACTAAATCCTATACAGCACGAAGGTTAAGAGTAGTTTTTCCATCACCAAGAGAGACTTTCTGAACTATTCCTGTGAACTGTTTTATAAATTCATCCCTGGCAATACCATCAAACCCAACTAGTACCTCAACACCAGCAGACAGCAGATTTTCAGTTCCAAGGATTTTGGAGAAATACTTATCCGTGTTGTCCATACTAATTGAGATGGTGGATATTTCCTGTGACTGCAGACTCGAAAAAAGGTCATTACCACCGGGCAATAGGGTATTTCGTAACTCTCCCCAGTTCAGTACACGTCCACCAAAGTCCAATATTGCTTCATATCCATCTCCGTAAAGTATGTCACCGTTGAACGTATAGCTTCCATCGAAGAGCGCAATTTCAGTTACTTGAACTATGTTTTCTGGTGGACGTCTTTCCGAGAATATACGTAGTCCAGCAGTGTTAGTAATCCGCATAACAACTACTTCCCGCTCCCCTCTGTTTTGTCTTGTAGCAAACGCTAGAGACCTATTATGCACTTGACTTACTTACCTCCGTTAATGTCATACTAACATCGTACAGGTCTAGGTACTGCCGTATATTCGACCGATCAAGTTCTTTCTCAATATGAACTAAAAACGTATCGTTTGGATTCTCGCAGTCTACATTGAAAAAAAACGGTAAACTTTTTCTTTGAGACACGCTCTTCAATTGCTTAAACATTGCTAACAGAAGAGTTATGTCATTCTCAACAAGGTCCTTAAACGTAATACCAAATACCTCCTGAAGATAGTTAAGCTCTCTTCTTTCAATTCCTGCTTTAGACCGTTGACTGCTTTCCGATGCAACGGTTTTCTGTCCACGTCCCAGCTCGAAGTTGCGTGACAGTTCCATATAGGATCCAAGATACAATTCTCCCACCCTGATATATCCATCAGGGTTAGTCTGGTTAGAAACTTGCAATCTCCAATACCTATACGTCTCATCAAGGTACACACCAATCTTTTCGTCATTCCATGTCAGGACACGTGAATAAGAGGGGGAACCCCATGAATCAGCATCATTAGCCATTAACGTAATTACTGCTACGGAAGAGAAGTTATGGTCGAAAATCTCACATGCCTTAATATTCTTAGCACTACCTAAATCCACCGTAATCGTGTTGGGGTTATCGAGAGACCGAGACTGATACCAATACTCCCTATCCAGGTCTATCAATTTCTGCGTACCATAATTATTCGAGCATATCCATGACCACCTGTCTTCGAGTTCAAAGTCATCTCCACTTCCGGTAGTAAACTTAACCGTAACACCATAACTCATCAAGTACGGATCGGTCTGCGTCAACACTCCTGTTTCATTCCATGTCACCCCTCCTGTATCAGACCACTTGAACGTTGCCTGACCAACCTCTTTGCCTCCAGCAACGCTATCTATCTCAACAACAAATTGACGATCAATATTACCAGAGTACACACCACCATTCTGAACCGTTGCAGACCCCAACTGTTCCGCAAAAACCCCACCTATAGTTCCATACAGCAAGGATGATACCGTTATCAGTGACGCATCAGTGATTTCGTTTTGGTACATGAACCTACAACTACCCATCAGTTAGTGCCTCAGTTCTGCAAGATTTTGTAATTCAGTTCTTACCTTTCTGGTCAGATTTTCAATAAACCTATCATCAAACACGTGGTAGTCACCTTCAATCGCTACCAACTTATCAATATAGAAATGGTTTCCAGTTCCTGATACAGAGCTACGTTCGGATTTAATCTCAAAGTTCCCACTCCGTAGGCTCTCAAAACCTATGTCACCAAGTCTATCCATGACTGGAACAGGTAGGATCCCTTCGCCAACTTCAGTAAGGACTAGCTTTTCTCTTGGCTTAAAAACAGATGACATCATATCGGAGATAGCACTTCCTATCTTCAGCCCTCCATGAGCCTTGATGATGCCACCCTCATGGAACAAACCACCGAGCAGTCCTGTAATCCCTCCTATGATTGCACCTATGCCTGTACCTACACCAGGCATTACCCATGTGCCCCAAGCAGCCCCTGTTGCTGCTCCTGACAAAGCTCTTGTTGCCAGGTCTTCAGCACTTCCCTTTTCCGTTCCCAAAAGAGAAGCAACAAGATTAGACCCCATATAGCTAATACCCGCCGTCCCGGCGTATTGCCAGAACCCAGCCTCCGCAACTTTTGTCACCGCAAGCCCCTGGACACCCTCTGATGTGGTGGTAATGTTCGCCCCCTGCTGCACGGCCGCCGTGATTTCTGCCTGAGACAATTCGGATAGAGGCACGAACGCAACCTCGGAACCTGCAGGAATCCCAGCCAATGCTGCCCCTGACAACATCCCATAGCTGGTCTGTACGACCTGTCCTCCTGCTCCAGTCTGTGTATATCCGCCGCCTGTGGCATATTGCATCCTTCCTTGCGTCATCATCCATTCCACCAGCATCTGTGACAAAATTTCCGAGAACTTTCTTTGCATAGAGTTCCAAAACGACTCCCAGTAATCCCCAAACGTCTTGAGATCGCTCGTGAAAAAGTCCATAAACATACTGGAGAACATAGTCTTTGCACCATCCGTAAAGGCTTTGAACACATCATAGCCCGCCTGTCCCCAGGTGTATTGCTTTGCTAGCATTTCATCCAGTCCTATACTCCACCCCATAACAAAATCATTTGAATACTGAAGCATTGCCTTATTGGTTTCTAGATGGAGTTGTCTCTTCTTTTCTACCGCTTGCTGTTCTATAAGCAAGATGATTTCATTAGCTTCTTCTATGCTTCGAACATTCTTTGTCAGGGACTCTATCAAGTCATCGGTTTCAATATCGATTTGAAGCTCTCTAAAGTATGTATATTCCTTAGCATATTGACCTGACTTGTAGAACAAATCACGATACATGGCTTCCTGCTGGTTAATAGCATTATCAGTCTCTCTGAGTTCTTCTTCAAGGGCCTTCCCAGCCAGTTCTGCCTTGTACTTATTAGCCTGCCTCCAGTGTTCCACGAGCTTATCGTACTCTTTTTGTGTCAACCCTGTATACTTTTGCTCAATTTCAAGCTTTTCCTGATCAATATATCCCTGAATCTTAGTCTCATCCAGACCAGCCTTCCTGAACGCCTCAACCTTTTCATTCATTATGGCAATGGCTTTTTCCTTCTCGTTCATAAGAGACAACTCTAGTTCACGGTTGAGCTTCACTCGTTCCTTTCTTGCCTCATCATCTGCTTGCGACTTTAATTGCTTTCGTCTATTCCTTTCCTCTTGCTCCTCTATTCTCTTTTTCTCCTTTTCCAGCTTCTCTTTTTCCTCTTTTGCCTTCTTCCTATCCTCCTCTTCTTTGTCTCCTATCTTGGCAAAGTCACGTATGATCTGTTGCCTTTTCTCTTCCAGTTCTTTAATCCGATCCAGTGTCTCCTGAATCATGCCCTTCGTTGGTCCGAAAATCCATGGTTGTTTTTCTAGGGTCTCAACTCGTCCCCTCAATCTTTCTAGCTCTTTATCTACAACGGCAAGATTATGTGAATATTCCTGAAATGGGGTCACATCGGCTAGGGCTGCTTTATATGACAAAAACGCAATAGTAAGCGCACCTATCGCTGCAGCAATCCCAGTGATCGCCAGCCCGATCGGGTGCGCAGCAATAAAAGTACCTATCATCGCAATACCTTCCGCTATTCGTGGAAGGTATCCTATCAGCAGAAGTGCAGGACCAGTAATAGCAGCCAGTCCAGTACCAAGAGCTACCGAGAGACCGATGGCAGTTTTCCATCCATCGTTCAAGTCATTGAACCATTTAACCATATCCGTTACACGCTCTGTTACAACCCTTATGACAGGTGCAAGCTTGTCTCCAATAGCAATCGCAAACTTTTCAACACTAACTCCAAGAGCAGCAAATGACTCCTTAGTTGTGTCCATCTGTTTTAAGAAAGCTTTGTCAATAGCACCTTTTGATTTCGCTCCGATAGCGTCCAGGGCTTCTCCAAACATATTAGCCTGTGTTCCAACCAACGGCAGGATAGCTCGTAAGGCTTCGATGTTGGGTATAATCTTAACGAGTGCCTCAGTATTACCTCCAACTTTATCCTGAAGCTCTTTCAAAAATCCACTGAACCCCTTCGCCTGTAGTCCAGCCAGGCTCAAATCAATCCCGTACTGTCGTGCAACTTCAATAGCATTTTCCTGTGGCCTGATTATATTTAAAACTACACTGTTCAATGACGTAGTAGCACGTGCAGCGTCAATACCGCCAGCAGTCAAGGTCGCTATGGCGGCGAACATCTCTTCGGTGGACAGCTTTGCAGTGGCAAACGTAGGTGCTACATTTCCAACCGTTACTGCCAAACCTTCAAATGTGACCTTGCCAAGCTCAACAGTCTTGAACATCTGATCAAAAGCTATGCCAGCGTCGGAAGTCTGCATTCCAAACGCGTTCAGGATCGTTGTTCCAGCATCGACAGCGGTAAACGCATCAGTCAAACCTGCCTTTGCCGCCTTAGCCGCAGCAGTGACAAAACCTATCGCCTCAGCAGGCTTTACTCCAGCAGACAACGCCTGATACAAGCCTTCACTCAACATGGTTGCCCGCCCAAGTTCAGGAGGCAAATCCATGATACCTTGCTTTAGCTTTGCCATGCTGACTTCACTCGTATTAACCAGAGTAGACACATTAGCAAGGGACGCCTCGAATTTCGACGACGCCATAACAGTCGCTGTTAGTCCAGCAGTACCAGCCGCAGCGATAGCACTTATCTTCATTCCGATGCTCTTGAACATATCGGAATTCTTTTCAATGTCCTTCAGTGCCTTATTCCAGGAGCTAGCCATCTTATCGGCTGCAATCTGTCCATCCTTTTGGATTTTATCCATTTCTTTGCCGATAGACGTACCAAGTCCTTCAAACTTGGACAAGGCTTCACCAAGCTTTTTGAAATATTCAGTCGCATCAAGCGTGAGCTTAGAAACTAAACTACCAGCGTCAAACATTATGCACGTCCTCTAGGCAGTCGTCTTTTTATATTTAAAAAAGCAGTTTCATCGAGACATGGTTCGTATGGTTCGCATAGATCGTTCATAAGTTCATTTCGATACCTTTGAACAATACCAGCTCTACTTCCAGAACTAAGATATGGAATTGAATGAACAACAATTTCCTCAAGGCGTTCACTAGCATTAAGTCTGTCCATACCAGACAGGTAAAACCGATACTGCCCTGGAGTTAATGACATTATCTGAGAGTGTGTCCATCCATAGAACCGTGCTAGGCGTGAGCAGTACCAGCCGAAGGTGTGCTTACTTTTCCCTTCGGCTTCGCCACTTTTTTTTTCGGCACTCCTGGCTTATCCCCTTCCTTTTCAGACCCAGGTCCACTAAGCAAAAGCGAACTGTATATGAGCGTCGCAACATCTTTAGCCATCTGTCCCAACTGTTCTATTGTAAGACGCCTGAAGTCTTCGTCAGGGATTTCACTGTAGATCGTCTTAATCGCTCTGATAGTGGTTTCAACACTAGCCTTTACGCTTTTAATAACTTCAGGCGTCCTGAGTTCATTTGACAGTTCCTCAAACTTCAGCACTGCATCAAGCGTTGGCACTGAAACCTCATACTCTTTTCCAAACAGTTTGACGTACGTACTCTTGCCTACTAACTGGTCGTAATCTCTAACAGGCATAGATCCTCCAATTATTTAATTGTTAAGGCTTAACACTAACTGCCATCCAATCCAAACCTTACAAGCTGGTCACCCTTCGGTCGTGTCGTGTCAATGTATCCTTTGAACGTGACCTGAATTATTCTCTCACCTTCGTTAGTATGTCCGATAGCAACTTCATTGACCGATGCAGCCTTGTAGATGGTGACATCCCTAGACTTATCTCCAGCATCCATCTCTGCAGGATGGAGATTCAGTTCGTACTTTGCTATGCTTCCTCCAAGCTTACCACCCAACTTTAGCTTCCCACCTGACAGATCTCCGAACGGGAATGCAACCTTCAGGTTCGATAGCGTCTTTTCTACCAACGGTACCGTAGCTTTAACACTATAGCCTAGGTCCCTATCATCTATCGGAGTCTTCCCATACTTGTCTACGGTGATCTCGTACAGATTCGGAGTTATGGTTACTACACACCCACCCTTTGTCAGACCGAGGTCTATATTGTTATACTTTGCCTCACAATACCCCAATTCAATGTTCTCAGCTCCCATTTCAAACCTCCTTTACTTTTAACTTCGTTACTTTTTCATAATATGCCCGATCCGATATTCCACTATCTTACGTCGGAACTCATCGTCAGGATCTGGCAAATCGTTTTGTCTCTCTCTCGAGGCCCGCAATATCCTGTATCCACTCGTTTCGAATCGATTCGTTTCAAAGAACAACGCATCAATCCGCTCAAAAACATCCTCAATAACATCAATATCCTTACCCCATATATCAAACGTGTATACTTCATCCGGCCTTTGAACACTGTTAACGTGTGGATCCGGCAGCCCGGCTCCTGCTCCGAGGTAATACGTCACATAGCATGGCTTTTCATCCGATACCACAACGTCATCAGGTGGATAGAAAAAGTATATTCGTGGATCCTTGCTGTCCGCGCCGGTCAAACTCTTAAACGTTGCATCATTTCTAATCAACTTATATAGAAAATCCTTAATCTCCTTCATCCTCGTAATGCCTCGGTCCAAATTCTATTAGCCTGTTGTCTAACCTTTTCATACCCGGGCCTCATAAACGGGTACGGCCTGCTTCTTCTCGTACCAAACTCCACAAACTTAGCATAGTACACCTGCGTATCGCTTATAGCCGTAAATACATACTTCCCTTCCTTCGGTTCAGGTACAACGGTGACAACCTCACCCTGAAATACCTTCGTCCTTGTAATGCCACTTCCGGTGTAATTCCCTGCAACGCTATGTTTCATTCTTCCGGTTTTGACCCTAGCAGGCACCTTCTGTTCGTACTCAAGCATTTCGGAGAGTTTCTTCGCACCGAGAATGCACCGCTTCTCAAGTTCCCGTTCGATGTCAACCATAGTCTTCGTCTTATCAAATGCCATATCTACCTCGATAGGTCTGCTTCAATATGGTGACTTCTACCAGCCGCATCACTCACAAACTTGACCTTGTACACTACACTATTAACCTCTACCTCATCAGCCTCCTGAAGGTCTGTTCCAATAAGGAAGAATCCGATATACATTGCTTGGAGCGTCTGACCATACTCTATAGCCCTCAGCCTGCCACTCTTAGGCTGTATCGTACATGGAACATCAGTTGCAATTACTGTTGGGGTTGGGGTCTTGGTTGCAGCTCCCATTTTGTCTTCAGGATACGTCACTGTATACCGTGTTATTGTCCCTTTCATGTTCAACAGAGATCCAAAACTCATAGCTCTAATCCTTAATCAACTGGCGGACAGCAGCCATAACATCCCCTACCTGAATAGCTCTCATACACACGAAATCACTGCACGCCCTGAATACAAACGTAAACTGACATGGAGCACATGCAACAGGAGACCTCACTACAACATTCTTGGTCTGTATCGGCCCATTCTTTGAACACAGCGTGGCCCCAAAAATGGCTACAAGCGGTACCTCCAACGCATCAGCTACGTGCATAAGCCCACTATCACTACTTACCATCAGGTCGCACTGAGATATTGCCTTTGCCGTCTCGGTTATTTTCAGCTTACCCCTATAATCAATATCTCCTTCCACTCCTTCAAGCTCATCCGCATTGCCGAACAGGACTATTTCGGCATCAAAATACAACTTCAGTACACTTGCAAGCTCGGGAAATTTGTCCCATGCCTTCCTCTTCCAGTTCCATCTACCACTATCCTTAAAGTAACCATTACAAAGACCTATTCTCATCCCATTCTTTTTCACTACAGGCATAGCAGCAACAGACACATGCTGTTTCGGCATTGGGCCTCGATAGCCAAGAGCGTACACATCTTCCATGTAAAACTCAGTTTCATGAATCAGTCTTGTTCTCCATTCAGGCTGCCTTTGTTTGAATCCTTTCTCCACAAAAAGCCTGTGTGTATCACATGGCTCTCCCCAATTATTCGCAAAGTACAGATCGTATCCGTCAACTGATTGTTTCGGGTACTCTATTACCTTATCAACGACATCCAGGGATCCAACAAGCTCTCTGATAGCATTCTTTCTATTATCCTGCCAACCAGAGTCAAGGACCACTGTCATGGTAGCATTCGGGTACAGTGATTTCAGAGCCTGCACTGATGGAGTGAACATGATCCAGTTCCCTATGCCATTCTGGAAGTGAACCGCTATTTTCCTTACCTGATCTGTTCTCACTTCAAGTTCCTGAATATCATTACTACGTGTTCTTCTTTCATGAGGTCATCCGGTCGTGGTTTATCAACCCCTTCGATTACCTCACAGGGTCCAAAAAGCTCGGCATACTTTTTAACAGATCTGAAAAACATATGGCTCTTTGGTTTCTCAATCCAGTACGAGACATTCTCGTAGAGAATCATAATCCCGTTTTTCCGCACAACCCTCTTTATTTCCTGAGCTACCTGTCCTATTTCATCATGTGGGACATGTGCAAGCGTAGTGATCGCATACGCACCACTGAAGAACCCTGTTCGGAAGGGTAGGGGACCTTCCTCAAGTAGAAAAAAATCTGCTTTCTTATTGTCCACAGCTTTCGCCATCGCTATCGCATCCGGCACGATATCCACTCCGTACACCTTTTGCACCAGCTCCGACAACGGATGCGCAAGTCTTCCGTTACAACATCCATAGTCAAGCAGCAACGACTTCTTTGTGAAGTGCATCTTGATCAGCCCACTAAGCAGGGCAACCTTCTGTTTCGTTCTGGTCTCATACTCGCTTGGAGTCCCCTCAACCATAGTCGGACCTTGTGACTTGAATCTACTGATCCAATACTCTTTCATGTGCATGACTTCCACCTTTCTATGCTGTCAATAGCTTTCCAAAACTTATACGGAGCCTTTTTGACAGCATCAACGAGTTTCTTTCTATCTCCCCACCAATCGTAAGAAGCAACGCCACATAGCTCATTAACTACTGGCTTACATCCACATAGGACACCTTCAACAACACTCCTCCCACATGCTTCTGGATACGTTGGTAGGTGAATTACATATTCAGCCTGTCTGTAAACATTGGGCATTTGCTCAATCGGAATTGGCTCATGCAGCCTCACATTCTTCTTGTTCCCAAGCAACTGGGAAATAATATCGTTCTTTATCGAGTACACATCGAAGATCAAATCAGGCCTATTCATTACAAATGCGTAGATATTCATCAGTCCTTTACTATTCCATAGCTTGCCGGTCGTTGACACAACAGTGTTCTTTTTCCTTACGTCCTCTCCACCATTGCAAAACCTGTGCGTATCGTATGCGAGAGGCAGCACGATACAGGGATCCACCTCGATAACTTTCCTATGACCTTTCTCCTGTAGTGGGGAAATAAACACGTTCAGCCTCGATTTTCCAAAGAGTCGTCTGGATAGCCCAAGCCTTTCTATCTCCCTGTGGTCATGTTCGTACTTGACATACGGGACATTCTTTTCAAATATCAGCTCGAGTACTTTCTTCGCCTGGTCATCCTTGAACTGGAAAAAATTATTGATTACTATCAGGTCGGCACTCCTGAGCCATTTCAGATCAAAATTCTTAGGTGTTATCTGCTGAATACTAAACCCAAGCAGTCTACCGACTCGGATAACTTCGAGATTACTTAGCTCAGCACCACCTGTCGTCGACCAGTCCTGAACCCATGCCACACGCGGGTAGAACATATGTCCATCATCAATAGGACTAACTCCTTTAGACCCCTCCGGTTTTTTCACCGGCTGTGCACGCCTGATGATAGGCTCCATTGTCCTCAAATCGTAGTCTATTTGGTCAATCCCAATCATCACAGTCCTCTCAATATGTCCCTGTAAAAATCGTCAATAGTCTCATCAGCGAGTTCAATCTCTCTCCTAAACGGTATCGTTCCCATATCAACAGGAGCGTGAAGTCTGTACATATTCAATACCTGCTCAACAGTGATCGCTCCATCCTTTCCGGTGGTCACAGAATACGCTCCAATCGTCTCACTCGTTATCTGTCCTTTCTGCTCCAGCATTACCGCAGCAATTCTGCCGGTCACCAGCTTTATTATGTTCGGCGTAGAGGTCCAGCCCCAATTACCAGTAACCCTCACATTGTCAATTCCATTCGGGAATGTCCCATCAGTACGCTCAATCCAGTTGTCAGCAATCCTGTACTCATCACTTGACACCTCTTCCCAATCACCAGCATCATCCATAACCTCAAGTTTGGTAATCGACCTGAGCTTGGGCCAGACTTTCAGAACCTCACTGCCCATTCCGTCAAACAGCTTTGCTGCCCCGTCCTCTTTTACAAACTTGTCTCCTGTAGCATTATCAACATACTCAGTTGCTGCCTCCATCAGGACGTTTTTGACAGTAGTGGACTTTCCGGTCAGGCTTACCCATAGAGACACAATATCCTCAGTACAGTATGCCATATTCTATTCCTCTTCTTTTTTCTGCCTCATCTTCACATCGGAACTCTTGACCTTTGTTATGGTCAGTCCCTTCGTCTTCTCGACAAAAAACTCTCCTTCAACGGTATCGCCAGGCCTGACAATGGTCGGATCAAAAGCCCTGTCGTAAACGATCTGGTCAATTCTGCTATGGTTCTTAATCTTTACGGTCTGTACCTGCATACTTCCCCCTTTTTTCTTTCGTTATTTAACCCACCTAACCACAAGTTCTTGCTCCAGTTATACTGTTTACCTGCCTCTTCAACAGGTCTGTCAGTGTGTCAAGACTAGCAATGCATTCACCAATCTTCCTGAACTCCTTGTTGCCATCATCAAGACGTGTCATAATTCGTTCCTCTCTTCGTTCCCATTTTTCATCCAGCGTTTCCAGCGTCTTGATTACCATATCCAAGTCCTGCTTTCTGGCATAATCGCCAAGCCTGGTCTCAACCTTATCAAGTTCGGTGCGGGTCGCTGCCATATCGATCTTTTGCTGCATGGCATCAATTCCTTGAGACCTGGCCTTCCATATATAAGCTACAAGGACAATAACGAGCGAAAAATTGACAACCGGCGCTACAGCTTGCATCATTTCAATCATTAGCAATTCTCCTTTCGATTGCCTGTATAATTGTTTTCTCATTTGCAGCAACCATGCAATTTGCCCTACCTCCACATGCACTCATCGCCTCAAAACATGACTCGCATCCTATTTCCTTATTTAGCTCAACAGCTACACAATCAGGATGGTATACCGTTCGATCTTGAGGCCTTGTCGCTCCGAGCAAAGCTACGGTGGGGGTCCCAGTACAGTGAGTCAGGTGCAGCACTCCACTATCCATACAAACAGCGAGATTGCTTCTTTCAAGCAATGCTACTAGCCGATGTACATTCGTTTTCCCACAGGCATTGATTATTCCAGTTCCTTCCCAGCCAGTGTTTCTATCATGGTCGATGAGTAGTACCTTTGCACCAAGAGCGACAATCGCCTTACATATCCTTACTACCTTTTCTTTCGGCAGCGTCTTAACAGGTGTAGACCCTTTGATTTGTATAGCAACGATCCGTTCATCCTTGCCAACTCCCGCCTCAGCAAGAAACCTAAAAGCCCACTTTCGGTCAAGGTCAGAAATCGGAAGTCGAAATACGTGCTTCATGAGCGTCATACCAAGAAACCTTGCATACATGTCACTTCTATGAGACCTATTCTTACAGCTTTTCCTATGGTCAACCTCCAAAACACCATCCAGCATTACCCCATAGTCAAACGTCCTTGATCCGACCCTTTTGTAGTCCAGTACGTCCTCAACGCTACGATAATACCGAAACAGTTCCTTGTACCTATCCTGTACTACCAGCGAAATCTTGACTCCAGGATAGTCTTCCTTCAACTGTTCAATGACGGGTGTTAGCATTATCAGGTCGCCGAGTGCATACCCTCTTACAAGACACACACTGGCAGTCTTCCGACTTGCAAGAAACTTGGCTAGAACGGGGGCAGGTCGGAGATATTCGCTTTCTGCATTTCGTACCAGTTGGTGGTCGATGCAAAATCCGGGCAGCACGGCGAACGGCTCCTGTACCTCGTCATAGAAGACTTGAGGTACAGGAGTCCAATTCCACATCAGCATTTTATGACCCGGTCAGCGTTACCGTTGCGAAGAAGTCGCCACTAACTACCTTCTTGGCAAACCGACTCATCATCCCTCGTCTTGGTATGAAATCATTAGGGTCGATTATCAAAGGCGTCACGTACAACGGAATGTACGGCGCATAGACGTACCCTGTCTCCAACCACGTAGGCCCCTTGTAACCTAACAGTATCTTGTCGGCAGCGAACCACGGATCTTTATAGACTCGATACTTGTTAGCAAGGGTACCGAATCTGATCACTCCCATATTCATTGTGGCGTCATCAGCCCCTTCGAACAACTTGAATTTCTCGAGCTTCTCAAATCTGGTACAGGTATCGGGGTCGGCCACAATCCAGGAAGCATTCCTATACCTCTTCTTGAAAATCATGTTGTTCGCATCGATGATCGCATCGTACAAGGTTTCCTTGTAGACCTTTGGATCCAATACGTTCCATGGCGCAGTTGTCGGAATCGTCTTTGACCAGTTGACGTTACCAGCAGAAGCCTGAGCAACAACATCGTCTATGATGTCTCTGTCAATCTCTCTTGTAATTTCATCTCCACAGACGCCCATTAACTCAGTTTCAGCATCAAGGCCATGGTACGCCATCAAGTCTTGCTGAGCCTCGATAGTCCATTTTGCCTTGAGCTTCTTTTCTCCTGCCTCAACAGTCACAGAGGTGATATCAAAGTTAATCTCCTTTACTGCACCGCCCTCGGTTGCATTGGCATAGGTCTTATCTGGATTCGTGTCGATTCTCTGACCTCCGGTATTGTACTTGAAATCCAGGTAGAAGATTTTGCCTGTAGGCTGGGTCATGGGTTGAACCGAAACCAGCTCTGTTGCGATCAGCTTTGGATAAATCCTTCTGACGAGCGGGAACGCAAACGTAGTAAACGTACCTACGTTAGAGGTCTGCGATGTCTCTTCAAGATAATCCATGTACCATGCTTCGTTATCCAACATCGTCTCGACCTGTCGTCTTAGCAGATCATCCTTTATATCTTCTGTCAGATACGCCCATCTTTCCCTTCTTTCCTCATCCTCATTCAACCACGCAGGTGCAACACCTGGCAGTGATAATCGTTTCCTCTCTTTCATGATTTGAACCTCCTTATTTATATTCTTCTCGTTCAAACGTTACTACTTGTCGGACTTCTCCTTGATACCGGCAGCCCTACGTTGCCTTTTCTGGTTTTCCGTAAGCCCTTTCTCTTCCTTATCTTCATCCAGCACTTTACCATGTCCTGGGGGACGCTTGGACTCATCGATTACCTTCTTGATAGCTTCCTTTTCCTTGGGCAACCGCTCATCAACCTCTTCCTTTGTCTTGCAGTCACCAAGTCGCTCCATCAGGCTATTTCGTAAAACCTCGCCCTTGGTCTTCTCCTCGATGTATGCCTTTACCTCAACCTTAGACTTTTCCTCAGAGAGCTGGCCAGTCAGCGACTTAACCTGGTTATCTAACTTCTCAATCTTCTTTTCCTGCTCCTCAATGGATGCCTTCAAGCCCTCGATAATCTTCTTATTCTCATCATCGGTATCATCTGCTTTGTTTTCTCCGAGTAGTGGTTTCACCGATTCGATTATCTTGCGAAGCACGTCATTACCAGCTTTGAACTCAGGCGACCCCTCTATTTCCACTCGTACCTGTTTCACAATCTCCTGTCTTTGCTGATCAATTGCCTCGGTGACTTTCTTATCAAAGTCATCGGACAGTCTTTTCGTGACTTCCTCGGTTACCTTCTTGGTGATTTCATCAGTCACTCTAGCAGTGACCTCCTCATCCAGTTGCTTCACCAGCTCTGGATACTTTTCCTTCAATTCTCCTAGTTTCATAACCTCCTCCTTTTCCCCTTTTTGCTCCTCTCCCAACTCACGCTGGCTATCAGAGAGAATGTTTATTACATCAAGCTGCTGTTCTGTGTATGAACCCACCTCAGCACCTTTGACGCTTGCGCCTATCACAAAATCAAACGTTTTCAGTCTAAAGTCTTCCCCCACCTCATCGGCCATTTCTCCATTCCATCTACCTCTCTTTGTTGTTCCACTGCCCCTGCTAGACACACCAACTCGACCACCGGCTCGAATTATCTCCTGAAGGTCTTTGCCCTTTGCGGTATTCAGGATTATAGCCTCTCCGAATACCTCATTGTCAGGCATGTCAATATCTGTCAGGATACTTACCGTTCCAGAAATCGTGGACCTCCCATCTTTTGGGTGGTCTCCTTCTCCAAACGCTCTCCGCTCAGCTACGTCCTGCTTCAACCTTTCCACTTCCCTTTTCAATATCTTTCGTGGATAAACCCTACCATTGCCATTTATCACGTCGGCTTCCTGGAACTTGCCACGAACCTTCATCCTTCCACCGTTTGCCTCAGTCGCCTCTTCAACGATCTCGAGGCGAGCGGGCAAAGTCTCAATTAGCCATTCCATAACATCACCTCATATTCTAAGTTCTTTGAGAACCTGTTGTTTAACAAGATCCCGCACCTGACCAAGCGATTCGACCTTAACGTACTGCGTCTTTTCAGTTACCTGAACGACATCTCCAAGAACGTACTGCCCATCAGTCAAAGTCCAGTCAACTCTATACGTCTTTTCAAACTCGTCATCCTTAATGATGAAATACTTCGGAAACGTTGCAACAATCCAAGGATACTTTCCGAACTTACCACTGTTCTTAGCAATAATGGTAAGATCATCCCGTAACTTTTCAAAGCTCCCTTCAATCCTTTGCTCTGATAACATATCATTTTTCATAATGCTTTCCTCCTCCTTAGCCGGTTCAAACATAATGTACTTAACCTTGTACTTCTTTAACCAGTCCTTTGCCTGTTTGACCGTAAACTTAGTCTTATCAAACCTGTAAGCCTGGGTAATCATCGATCCATTTTTATCTCCGGTGCGTTTCGCAATAATTATTGTTACCCCAGGGGCAATTTCCTTTGTTCTAAAACTATCTTTTTTAAAATTACTTGGATCCTCAATCCTCGCTGAATGTTCATTAGGGTAGGGCATACTATCCATCCAATAAAAAAGCCCGGTTAATTGCTATACACAGATAGCAAATCAACCGGGCTAGTCATTACTATTACCCGCCTGCAAACCGCTTGCAGTATTAATTTTAAGTGGAAGATATTACCAGACCAATATGCGCCTGTTAAAATTCATTGTAATTCCTTGTATCTTCCTTTTTTCCTTCCATAAGGAGACGTGTGCCAGTCCTTCCGTCATTTCTCCAGCCTTTATCGTGAGTCCCTCCATCCTTCAAATCAATGAACAATTCCAGTTTTATCTGTCCGACCTTTTTGCCTGACGTTGGAACACTTATGTTCCCCTTGCAGTCACTCCTTCGTAGTTGCCTGATAGCCAACCTCTTTATCTCCTCAACATCAACCAGAGATCGAACATTGCGAGCATCCCTATCATTCATTCGTAGTAGCTCCTTCCTTCCATTGACCTCTCACCCACACAATCTTCATCCTATCAAAGATCTGTTCAATTTCCTTCAACAGCCAACTAACTACCTTTTCTTCTCCTTCAATCCAGATACCGTGGTCAATCAGCATTTCGCTATCACCAGGGCCAAGCATTACATCCTTAACCTTCTTTTCACGGACAAACCTGGCGATTGCCTTGAAACCTCGGAACAGGCTCCTCATATCAAGCATCCTGTAATAGTATATTCGTAACACTTACTCCTCCGCGTACCCTTCCTCATCAATGCTCTCAAGGTATCTGTCAAACTCCTTTACAGTCATAGCAATTAAGGCAGCTCCAGTCAACGAACGTCTTACTATCCGTTTTCTTGTCTCCATATCCACAGCCACATCCGCAGACGTCACTCGTGGAGGAACAAACAGCATGTTATCCTGAACATAATCTGCGAGTTCATCAGTGACTTTCTTTCTCATAGCTACAATACTCACCCTCTCTGCCGCCGATACCTGTCTAACCATTTCTCGATAGAACCTAGCTGACATTATCATAGCGTCAATTTTGGCCAACTGGTCAACACTCGGCTTCTTATAGCCGGAAGGAATCTTTGCAGTCTTCACAGGCGATACAGCAGGTACAGAAGTGGGCCTTTTTACAACAGCAGGGGGCATCTTATCAATTGGAACGGTTCTTATAGTCAATGAGCAGTAACATCTTGACAGGCATCGTGTACTTCCATCCCGAGGAACAGACGGCAGTGTTTCCTTCGTATATGGGCTCCCACTAGCTCTTTCAATACAATCAGGACATGGGTTAAACGATTGCAGGTTCCATACTATCATCACATTGTCAGGCGAACTCTCGACTCGAGCATGGTCATATGTAAAATTGAGCGTATCAACGTACATTTGCATTCTATCTTCAAGGGGCATTTTCAGATTGCCTGACTTAACATCGTCAATAAACCTGTTCAGGTATCGAAACTCTTGCTGCCTGGCTCCTTTCAGCCAGGCAATATCCTCAGGATACAATCCTTGGAAATTACCTACGGCTTCCATCCCGGCTACGTATGCGTTCTCATAACCGATTCGTATAGCATCCTTTAATATCATCGAAGCCTGCGTGTGAGTTATCTTGTCAGCAGCAAAATCATTTATTCCGTTGAACATTTTAGAGCTAAATTCAGTCTTTATCCTTTCAAAATCCCTCTTTGCCTTTTTCTGGAACTTTCTTTGTGATGGAGAAATTTGTCTTCCTGTCGTAGCCAACGAAGCCTTTACCTGAGATACAGAACGTCTCGTGCCATATACCTTGCCTTCCTCAAGACCATATACCGCTCCAAGTGCAGTTCCCGTCATCTCTTTCAGTTTTCTTAGGTCCTCGATACCTAGTTGTGCTAATGCTCCCATCGTTCTTGTTCCTTCTTCTCCAGTTCAATTTCAACAAGGTCTCTCAGAGCTTCCAGTAGATTTCCAAGCTCTAGTAGCTCATGCGGTTCGATGTTGGAAGTCGTGATCGTTTCTACTACCTGCTGCTCCTTGCCCTGCCGTACCGGTTTCGTCTGTCCTGAAACATCCTTAATCTCATTGTCAGTCAGTCCAAGATAATAGGACAGAATAAATTCCTCAGACACGCAGTTAATATCAATCCCGTAAATCTTTGCTATCTCAGCCTTTACCTTTTCGGTTTGCCACCTAGCAAGCTCATCAACAGTATTTATAGGTGGAAAGAAAACATAATACGGAGACTTCGCAAGATCCAATGATTGCAAGATTAGCCCTAGATTGTATATCGATCTTATCTGATTCGTTAATATCTTCTGATACCTACGGACAGTCCTTGCGAATTGTACATCCTGTACGGTCAGGGTGCTATTATGAACAAAGATACCACACCCTATTGCAAACGTATGATAGTTATCTACAGTTAAGTCGTACGTTTCGGCATCCACGCCGTCGGGTTCAACGCTCACTACTTTATGGTTGGATGCCCGCAATTCCTGAACAGTCGTCCCTCTTCTTTTACATATCTGGTAAAGGTCAGGCCGGTTAACACCTAATTTTTCTGCTGCCTCTTTTACTGTTGCGAAGGAAGCGATGGCTTCACCTATTTTTTCAAGACTTAAGTCAGGGCGATGCCATCCAGTTTTTCTATACCCCGCTTCCAAAACTTTATCTGCAAACTCTTGATAACTTAGTCCCAACTTGTCAAGTCGTCTTCTTAACAACGAATAATTAATTCCAGTTTTTTCTTGTATCTCTTTTGCAGATGAACATTTTGCTTCTCGAGCTGCATTCGCTATACTTTCAACCGTGACATCCTTTCTGTATCTTGGATTTAGGACACCCTTTACATTCATAACGCCTTCAGCATACAATCGTCTCAATGTCTTGCTAGACTTCGCTCTCTTCCAAAGGCTGCTATTCATGCTCAACAGTCTTTTTTTGAATTTTGCAGATTTCAAAACGCCCTCTCTGCTACGCTTCTTAACTTCTTCGGTATGCAACAACGCTACAAAAGCCATGTGTAGCTTTACATGATCGTCCCACGTCATGAGAACAAGGTTGTCTGGCGAGTTATTTCTCTTATCAAAATCAACATGGTGCATGACCCAACGCTTTTCACCGATCGGCCTGGGAAGATGTCTTCCAACAAGCCTATGCGTATATCTCCATTGGCCCGTTCGTGGATTTCTATGTAACTCGTATCCGCTAATACTATTCTCAGGTTTCTCGGAGATCTTTCTATACAAAGGCATAATGCTTGTGCCATTCTTAATATCTTTCGCCTGACAAAAAGAACCTGAGCGCAACATTATCGGATGGTCAGGTGTACACCTGAAGCTCACCCCACTATCGAGCGTCACTTTTACCATTTCGGCATTTCTTCTTGTTATCCTTGGGGAATGTGCTTCTGCTATTACTATCTCACCATCTCTACGGCATGAATACACGTAAAACCTTTGCCCATTACTATAAAGCTTTACTAATTCACGAATCGGCATATCTTTCCCATTTGCAAGACATATCGGGGTATCGCCAGCCAAACATTTAGCATTCACATCTCTCTCCAATCCAAGATACGCCTTCGGTACCTTCAGCATCGAAAACAGCTTATTCTGAAAATACTCTACATCACCAATAGTACCAAGCGTTGCAGAACCTTGTATGGCATCAACGTCAGCCGGAGATCCATCCCTTACAGCCACAAAAAAATCTTCCTCATCTTTTAATGGATTATCGGTCAGTTTAAACTTGCCCGTAGCAGGGTCAATAACGCGCTTCTTTCTGAGCTCCATCTTGACATCTCTCAGGAATGTACGTGCCTCATTTGCAGACATATTGCCGACATCGATTTTCCACTTGTACCTCATGTTGCTCCTGGTCAGCCTCGCAATCACCATACCGTCTTCCATCATCTGTAACTGTTTGAATACCTTTCTTGCAGGATACAGTAAACTCCTCCCGTATTTCGTCCCTCTCTTCACCACATTTCTGAAATGGACGATCTGCCAGCTCTTAAACTCTGCAAGCTCCTTGTTTGTGCTTACGTCTCTCTGCGTGAACGCACCATCCTCTAGCAACCTGCCGTATTCATCCTCATTCCTGTACATCTGCTCACAGGGCAATCCTTTTATATCTACTACGAACATACTTGAGTTTAATACTATTTCCTCAAAATCATCTCCATACTTAACCAGATTTCGCCCAATAGACCAAATCGAATCTTGCAGTCCAGTCTCCTCGTTAATCCTGGTCAGAACATCCTTTACTTTCTGGTCTTCGGATTCTATCCAAAACGACTCATGCGTTCCATCAACCGACTGTGTCGCATTGTCTGAATATATATCGATACTCGAATTCGATATAATTAGGTGATTCGCAGCAAACTTATGAGTACGCCGTGTCGTCAAATCATAAACATCCTCAAACCCTCCATCTTCGATACCTACTACCACATGATTATAATCAACAGCTCCCCTTAAACCAAAATCCTTCACACGCCTGAAAAACACAGGAACTGAAATTCCTAACAGTTCGCTTGCTTCTCTATAATCATTCGTTCTTTCAACAGCATTTACCAAATCTTCCGGCGTAATTTGTATCTTGTTCCATGGCTTTCCATATTCTCTGTTTCGTTTTAGCCCTAGCAGTCGTCTTTCAGCATGAGCTTTCCTCATCTTCATTCGTGTTTCTATACTATTGGCCTTCCCCTTTTTATGCTTATTCCCAAGCATCCGCTTTCTATGCTTTTCCACTCGTTCAGTATCATCGTTCCATATCATTCCCAATGTATGCTGATTCCCCATGCTATGCTTACGGCAATGTTCTTCAAGCGATAATTCATGCAAATTTAGTGGATTGTCGTTTCTCCGGTTCCCATCAATGTGGTGAATCACTTTGCCAAGATCAACTGCTCTATTGGCGTATTGCTCAAATACCAGATGGGACGCATAGACCTTCCTACCATCCAAATCTTTAATGACCCGCCTATCATTTACATACTGAGCGTTGAACGGCATTAGGCTATCTCCTGACCTTAACTTTCCAGCCATTTTCATGCTACCGTCCCTCATCATAAATTTATGGTCGCCAGTAACTCGTAGTTCATGGGTCCATCGGTTGTTGCTTCTGTACCTTACGCGAATAACTTTTACTTTTCTACCTGAGAGTCGTGGAGCATACGCTTCATCAAAAACTATTCTATTCCCATCGCAACTGTAAACCAAGAACATTTCATCTTTCTTGTTCTCTGTCAATTCCTTAATCGTAAAATCTCCATCTAAACAGTGAACTATTGTGTCTCCTGTAACACAGGATATTTCCGGGAACTCATCATCCATCGTGTCATAATCTTTGTATCGTGCCTTTCGTGTCTCCTCGAGCTTTATCAGATTATAATACCATCCGTTCTGCTCATTACCAGTTCTCGTAGTTCCAGGACCATCAACTCCGGACGGATCGTACTTGGCCTTCGTCAGAAGATCAGTAATTCTATCTATCAACCACATGCCTGAGTACCTTTCAAACAGAAAAGCCAAAGGACAACAAGTCCTTTGGCTTCAAGCAGACCATAACAGATATGTGACAAAGGACTCCCAAGTCCTTACGTATACCTCAACACAAGCATACCAGCACAACAACATAATTTCAACTTCCTCCACGACACTCCATGCGCTCTGTGCGCTCTGTGCGTAATAAATTTCGTTCGATGTACAGTTCAAGACTATTCCTACTAATTCGTATCCCTCTTTTCCCTACCTTTATAGCATCCAATTCACCACGTTTGACAAGCTGATAGACCAATCCAGGACTGCACGCAAGCGTTTTAGCCACTGTATAAACATATAGAAACCTGTTGCTCTCAATCATATTCAGCTCACATATCAGCAATACGCCCGAACCTTGACGGTACGGCGACAAGCGGTTGCTTCCTTTCTGACCTCATAAGCATATTTGCTACCTCACCAGCAACAATCTTAGTCGTTATCATTCTAGCTGCCTGATCGAGATACATTTGACATACATTCAAAGGCAACGCCGACGACACCGCCATGCCTCCATCCTTCCTCCGTATCCCGATCTGTATTACTATACTTATCTCTTCCTCATCCTTCTCAGCAGCTTCGACACTCTTATCAGTATCGTCAGTTTTCCCTCCCATTTCATTCCTCCTCTTCTATTCTTTTTACTCCATTAACCAGTCATACTCTCTCCGTTTTATAAACTTCCCCGGCTCGTACTCAACAAGCTCATCATCAAGTTCGTTGTTTTCCAACTCTCGTTTTGCATTCTTCTCTTCATCCATCTTCTTTTGCTTGAGCCTGTCTATTTTTCGGTCAATTCTATCAATTTCCCTCTGAATCTCCCGCTTACGCTCAACAACTGCTGTTTCTTTCCATTGCCTTTCCAGATCATTGGATTGGTTTATCAGTTTCTTAATCTCAGTATCAATACTTTTTCTATCTATGCTTTCTTTCAAGGAACTCTACTCCTCTCTCATCATCGGTGTACCCCTTACTTGGCCCAACTGGTTCATCGTGACGTTTCGTTTCGCAATGATACACCACACCAGCAAGCGAATCTCCGAGATCCTTCCAATACTGGGCAGGGTGATCTACCTTCCTTTTCTTCTTATTATGTTCTAGCCTCTTCAACTCCTCAACAATACCATACGTTCTTCCATATCTCACCCACTCATAGTTGTAGAGCATCAACCGATCCTCATACAATGCCATTTTCGTCATTGAGTATGGGGTAATATCAGTATCAACACTTAGCAATTCGGTATTATAACCTTTTTGTCCAAGCTGCTGAAGGCTGTCCGCTGACTGAAAGGAATCAAGGCTTACCGTATGTATCTTGAACCCAAGAACGCTCAGTTCATATACGAGAGTCCTTACATCACCAAGTATAATTTCCCCACCAGGCGGTGGGATGATCCGCAGCATAAAATCAATATAGATGACAGGGGCAAACTCAACGTGAATCTCAGACCTACTAGATTCCTGCTCATCCTCATTAGGTTGTCTGACCCTTCCAGTTCTAACCACATTCACATACTTATAAACATGGCCCATTGCGAAACCGGTCGCATCTCCAGACAAAGACGGATCAATATGAATAAACCGTCGTGCTTCAGGATTCATCCTTGGCGTCCACCTTCCCAGTTCCTCATCATGCTCACACAATATTTCACGCCTTATACTTCCACCGTCCTGTAGCGTGCTTTCTACCATGGTGAAGGGGTGCTCTCTCTCATTCTGAATGCAGTCATATATCTTATTTCGTTGCATAATAAACGGCTCCACCGAAAGGACAGAAATTCCTGCAATATCCCTGATCGATCCTTCAAGATCAGTTTCAAAGTCGTGCCTATATTCAATCGGAACATCTATTACCTTACCTTCAATGTTCTCTTCATTTCCAACAAGGACCCTCGACATACCATGCCTGCCAGATACCTCCACCTTAAACGTTTTACCTAAATACCTCGAAGCAGGTTTGGTCTCCCATTCTGCATATTCTCTAACAAACACCTTTGGGTCGTCTCTTAACTCATCTTTTTTACGTTCGATAAAATCATCCGGGTACTGCTTAGACGAGAGAGCAATCAACATGCCTGGTGGGTCCCCAAGTGGCAGTCTGGATTTCATTCTCCTCTGTGCAGCACTAAACAACAGTTCAGCCTGGTCATAAACCTTCCTGCCTCTGGCCATTTTGCTACCTTCTACATAAGCCATGAAGTTGACCTCATCGATTGCCGTCCCGAATACGTTCTCTCCTATAATCGACGTCTCAAGAGAGTTACCGGGCTCAACTCTAACATCCTTCGGGAAGCGCAGTTCAGACATGATGTGCGATTCATACGGAAACTTTTCCTTAAAGTATTGGGATGCTTTTATCTTCGTAGCAATTTCCTTAAACAGTACCTTTCTAGCCTTTGTAGCATTGATGGAGAGATTCAAAAAGACAAGGGACGAATCCTGTGCCAAGCCATACGTTCTCTGCGGGTTTCTTAGACAACTTACCTCATACAGAAGCCTCGAAATTACAAATGACGTAAAGAAGTCCTTTCCCCAGCCAATAGAACCACTTAAAATAACTATATTATACTTTCCTTCAAACAACTCAATAAGATCATCCTTCAGCTTTGGATAGAGGTCAACGCCATGGGTACCGAGATAATACGGTTCTGTTACGAATGTCTCAATGTCAACCGGTCGCTCAATGTACTTTATTTCCTCCAGCTCATGAAGTGTTTGCGACTCACCCCTCGTCGATACCTCTTCAAGAATTTTGATGAGGTATTCCTTCTCTTGTTCTGACCTCAGATTCGCCAGTGTCTCAGTTACAGCGTATTCATAACTAGGCGGTATTTCTCTCACGTTCATCCTTACCACCCTTTAATAACTTCAGAAGTTTTCGTGCCTCTGATGTCACTCTTTGAGTCTCTTGGGGCGATAGCTTATGCTTGTGCTCAAGTTCAAGCCTTCCAGCAACCCTCTCTTCGATTTCAATTGGCTGTCTCTTGACGATTCCTAGCTCGATTAGCGTATCCCGATGCTGTTTCAACAGATTCGCAAGCAATTCGATATTCCGACTTTGTTCGTGAATGGGTACGTTCATGACTTCTTCTCTTTGTCCGTAGTACGCTAATCTTATTTTCTGGTACTGAATCAACTTTGCTTCATCATTGGCAATATCTATGTACATCTCTATCTGTTTTACCGCTCTATCAATATACGTTGGGCTAAGAACCTGGGTTACAGGTATCGATTTCTTGTACTTGTACAGTTGCCTGACAAGCGACACCCATTTAACGTCTTCGTATTCATTCATTTCCTGCTGGATAAAACTGGCTACCTTTTCTGGCGATGCTCCACAACGCAAACGAACGTCAACCTCAGAAAAACACTTCAACTTTTTCAGCCTTACAAAACTTTTGTACTTCTTCCTTTTTTTACGTTTTCTTGCCATTTTACTGTCTTATAGAAACCTATCATAGAGTCGTTCAAGTGCACCCATCTGTGCATCGGTAGGCTCCTGATTCAGTTCCTCTACTCTTCTGCACATGTTTGCATAAAACTTCTGTTCCCACTTGCTCATCTGTTCGGTGAAGTCCTCAAGGTAGTGGATTATCCTTTCCGCTCTGTCGATGTCCATGCCTACTTCTCCTCTTCTATTTTCTCCTGCTTCCTCCTGATCTGTCCTTTTATTATCCTATCCTTCAGACATTCTGGACAGTATGACGTCATCCTGCTTCTGCAGTTCGGACAGTACCTCTCTCCTCCAGTCAACCATTCAACGACACCTCCCAGCACAAAAGCAATACATAACGAAACCACAAAATATATCCAGTTCATTGTCCAGTTCCTCCGTCCCTCATCATTTCAAGCATTACTTCGTTAATATCCCTATCCTCCGCAGAGCTTTTTTCCTTCACAAACTCCATTTTCTTTCGTAACTCCTTGCCCATCACAATATACAGATGCTCCTTGCCTCCATAGCTGAATATCATATATGACCTGTCCAATGTATCTCCGTGCTTCGTAAACAACTCGTTAACGATATTGGACAGATCGTCTACTGTCTTGATTTCATTCTTAGCCTTATCAAGCTTACCAGCTACTTCGTCTGGTAACGATTTTTTGATGTCAATATACAGTCTCTCAAATTCTCTGTCTTCCACAAATCCCATCAACGCCTTAAGCTCTTCATTATCATAGCTCTTCGCTATGTCGTCCCACATCTTACTGAACTTGAGCGGGTCTATATCTCCTTTGAGGACATTAAACCTCATATTCTGTATCTTTGCTTTATCATCATCCCAATCTTCTCTTATAACACATGGGACTTTTTCATAACCTGCGACTTTCGCAGCATCATATCTCCAATGTCCGCTTACCACCTCATACCTATCCTTCTCAGTTTTTCTCACCACAATATTTTCGAGAATCCCCACTTCCCTAATCTGTTCAACCAGTTTATTAAACTTTCTGTCCTTCATTACGTTAGGGTTCCACTCAGCTCTGTCTATCATGCCGACATCTATCAATATCGTCTCTGGATGGGGATGATCTATCTTTCCAACAGGAGTCTCGTTATCCTTTTTAGCCTTTCTTGCCATATATGTCTCCTTTTCTATAAACTGGTCTGTTTCTATTGCACAGGTCGATACATCCATATTCATCCGTCAACATTCGGTGGATATCATAGTCAGACGGATACCTGAACGTTCCTCCTCTCGCATACCTGTCTTCAAGAAAGCACCTGCCGTATTTGCCGAGAGACCTGATTACCAGATCGAGGCTGAACTCATCCGGTAGACTTGGGACAATCGTGTCGAGCAGTTGCCTGATTCCATTCGGCCTGATATACGAGTTCTTCAATTTCAACCTGCCAGATACTGCCTTTTCGAGTATCGAATATACCTCTCTATATCCATAACTTTTGGCAATGAATTCCTTCATCCAATCCATTTCCTGCGAAATCTTGTCATAGTGGTCGTATATCTCCATGAGCATCGAGTATGCTTCTTCTTTTCTCGAGAACATCCATTTATACTCAGGCGGCAACTGCTTCAAAGCCCACTTCTTTTTGGGGAAAATTCCTACCGCGCCTAAATACATCTGCTCGTAATACCCTACAGGGAAGCCTTCCGATTCACTCCAGCATACGAAAGCATGAGCTGATTTGGCAATCTTAAGGTAGTCATCCTTTGGACATCCGTAATGAACCACAATTTCAGGTCTTCCTTTCAGAATTTTATCCATACGTCGTTTGACAGGAAGCTGCTGAGTCCCGGTAGTTACAACGATATTCACATTCCTTCCGCTCCGGTACATCGTGTCATACAGCTCCAGAATCCTATCCGGTTTCTTCACCGAATTTAGCCTAGCCGCATATATGAGTGTGAATTTTTTCGCTCTTGTGATCCCTTCAGTCTTCTTATCAATATATTCAGTATCGATTCCAACAGACCTCACAACTGCCTGTTCGTGGATCTTCTTGATACGTGCAGCCGATACATACTCCGACGCAAGTTTCTTTGCCCGCTCCCTCTCGTACTCGGTCAAAAATACTGTCGTTGCTTGAGAATAGCCAAGACTCATCAGTGCAAGTCCGATGTCCCCACGTAATGCTCCACCACTTTCCCGGTCGAAAACTCCTGGTTCAATTATACAACACTCAATATCCCTGCACCGTACATAATCAGAAAGGATCGCCTGCCACTGTGGGACAACTGATGCTTTAGATGTGATAATCGCATCTATGATCTCGCTCCCATACCTTCTCGAAAACGTCTTTATCAACCAATCCTCATCGATCAGATTGTATGCCGTGTAATAATCATATCGAATGAAGTCATGGAATACGTACATCAACCTTTTCATTCTGTATACCTTTTCTTTAGCAAAGCCTGGTACCAGCATGTAGCACCAATGACCACTTTCGGTAAGGTAACGAGCCAGGTCCAGAAACAACAGATAGTTCGAGTCGCTATGGATATTTCTTAGCCCTGTATGGGGCACTAGCAACAGTCTCACTTAGTTCATCTTCCTTTTCTCTATCGGCAATGATGGCACTTGGTACATCCAATGAAGGATTCATCTCCACTGAGCTTCATTAACTCCTTTACCCGATAATCAGGATCAGTTCGTTGTTCAACTGTAAGCTCCTGATACTTCCGAAACTTTGGCTTAATCATTTTTGAGACCTTTCTTTTTGAATCTTTGCTTTTCATCTCTATCCTCCTTATTCTCCTCATCTATACCTCCATTCCGCAACCACTCCACAAGGCCATTTTCCATGCTCGACACAGTATACGGTCTGCCATGGCACTCCTTTCCCGTTCAAATACGCTACAATCTGCGCTCCTTTTCCATACTTTAGTCCATCGGTATCATCAATCCCTAACGCTCCATTCAACCGATCCTTTACAAGCATCCAGTCCTTCAAATGCTGATACTGGCACGTAAACTGATCTACACCATCCTTACGCCATCCGATACTATCGAGGTAAACCATGTCAATATGCTCATGAAATGTTCTCAAAAAATCCTCAGACCTCATGTTGTGCCATTCAATGTACCGATCAAATTCTTTGCATACGTTTCTGGAAATCTCAATTGCTTGTGGGTTATTGTCTACGCTGTGAAGTTTCCCACCTCCATTTTCAGAAAGCCACTTAGCAAAAAAATAAGTGCTGCCTCCATCTCCCTCAAAATCTCCCCTGAATGTTCCTATCTCAACAATCAGGTAAGGTCCTGCCGCTTTTACAGACTTGCATATATCAAACATCTTCTGAAAAACTGCCGTCCTACTAGATGCCCTTGGCGGTGCTGTGATCACTTCCATTCAGTTTACCTCCTCAAGTCGTATCCAGTGAATGGGATAATAAGAGGTTCGATAAAAAAAATCATTGTAGGCGATTGTGTGCGTTCCTTAAGTGCTTGATATTATTAAATATTACAAAAAATCAGTAGTTTTTGTCTATTTGTTTCAATATCGAGTTTCTTTTCCATCATAAAATACACGTATAAACAATGTTTTTCCCTTTTGTAAGCTTGTTTTGACTAACGTCTTTCTTTTCTAAATACAAAAAAGGTTGCTTCCTGTTCCCCATAATCATGCCTCATTACCACATGGGGTGACAGCACAAAACAGGTCGCAAGGATCCTGTCGGGATGGTACGAAACCAGTGATCCTTTATAATCTATATCACTCAGGCACGTAAAAACGATTCCAAGATCGGCGATCTTCCACATTTTAGGTATCAAATCATCAAATATATCTTTCGTTGCCAGCGTTCCTATCGCAAGGGCATAATCAACCTTTACTTTAGGCATTGAGTCAATATCACAGCAGGCAAACATTAACTCCGGGCCTGTACAGTATCGTTTTCGGGCAATATCCACAAACTCCTTTTTAATGTCTATCCCTACATACCGTTTCAACCATCCAGTCCTTTCATACAAAAACTCGTAGAAGTCACCAAATCCACAGCCGACATCCAATATCGAAGTACCGTTGAAATCGATCTCCTGACAGATTGTCCTATACGTTACAAACTGTCGGTTCTGTCCTCCCCACAACAGTGACTTGTAGCTATCTCCTTCCTTTTCAAAGACCTCATCATACAAGTATCCTATATCCCACGATTTATTCACCTTAACATCTCCTTTCCTGCATCTCCTCCGCCAACATTCATCAGCAGGTCAATTACAGACAGATTCCCAATAAACGGCTTATACGGTTGTTCGTACTCCCGTGCTGTCCAGTCCTGTGGAAAAACCTTTATTCCTACCTTACGAAACCTGTCGTAATCCAGGTACTTGTCAGCAGCAACCTTCCCACAATGGTATTCAGTTGCGTGGAGTGCCTTGCAGATATTTAACATCCAATCTGACGGATTGTCATACGGATCAATATCAAGCTCATCATCTAGTACAAGCTTAACGTCGATGCCAAGGACCGCCATGCCATACCTGAGGGTTGCAATGTTTAATTCGCCTATAGAGGCGTATGTTTGACATATAATCTTTTTAATCGCATCGAAGTAGGTAGAGAAGAAGGGTGTTTTTCCATAATTCATTTCTATTGTCCTTATCATCTTTCTTTGCCACTGCTGACCGTAATCAATCCTGGTATCTTTTATTGACTGTCTTCCGTCGTGAAGGGTAGGGACCTTCATTTCCTGCAAACGGTTTGCAGACTTCAGAAACAGCTTAGGCTGGTCTCCATTCCTCACGAATTGTGCGGAATGAAGTACCACTGCGATATCGCATTCCGCAATACGATTAAACATGTGCAATCTCTGAAAAAACAACGGCTGATTTATGGTTACCCTCATCCTACATACCTCAATAGCCGAAACGCTTCGGCGTACTCAATCCCAACAATTCGCCCTCTTGTTTTAGCCCAAAGTACACACGTTTCAATACTTATAGTGTGGAGATTACTTCTCAACTGTGACTGGTGGTATTCTATTGCCTTCACTTTTTTTTCGATATAGTCCTCTATATCAACGAAGAAGTTTGCCCAACTATCTTCTCCAGACAGATTCCATGTGCTAGCCGGATACTCGTGTTCCAGAACATACCGTGGTGTAGCTTTATCCGGGCTTGGTCTACAAGCAGCGAAGGCAGCCTGATGAGCTACGATATGGTCCTGGTGGAATGACTTTCTTGGAATAAACACAGTGCTTGCTTGATGCTCTACAATCAGTCGATCAATTCGGTGAACAATATCCCTTATCGGAATCGTATCCAACCTAGACTCTAGGTCTCCTGTCCGATACAGAACATCATAATAATCCACTCCAAGATACTTCATAGCATTTTCAAACTCTCTGATTCTTGTCTCTGCAGTCACCTTCTCCTCCGCGTGACAAAAAAATATATCTCCTGCAACCAGAACAATAACGGAGACCTCTCCACCAACCTCCTTTATTTTCGCAATCGTTCCAGCTACGGAGATGCATTCGTCATCACAGTGAGGGACAATAACCATGCATTTCCTAAACAGTTCGGTCATGTCTAAACTCCTGGTTAGCGTTTTAAAAATTTCACGCTTTCAACTTTAGGATTCTGCAATATCCATTGTTTCATTTCATATAATGTAAACCGTAAACCATGTTGCAGTCTATATTCTGCGATGATAGCTGTACCATCCTTATTTTTAACATAGGCAGTGCAAACGCTAACTAATCGTTCAAGATTGTCTCGCTTCGCTCGCAACTTAACTCCTTGTTATGCACTCTGCAAACTCACCATGCCGCGTCCTGCCATCTGCTGCTTTAAGTCAGAAGGAAGAAACGGCATCATCGTATCCGGTGAAAGGGCCTTCCATGCGCCCAAAAGATGACCGAGCCCTATCGTCATCAAGGCAATCCCCTGATCTCCCATCTCGGCGCCTACATGAATATAGCTGTGTTCTTTGCCGTCCAGCCAGCCGGGATGTTCAGCACGAACCAAAGACAAAAACGTGTCTTTGTCGCCACCCTTTGCTGCCACCTTGAAGAAGGTCAAGTCAACGGTATGGCCGTCCGGTTGTGTTTCTTCGGGGTTCTCTGGTGCATCATAGCATCTTCCACAGGTACAAGCTCCCCTTTCTGCATAGGCTGAAACATAATCATACAATTTCATAAATCCTCCTTAATGAATGAAAGGCCGTGCATAACAAATCGCTCAACGGCGACCTCCGCTACGCTCCGGCGCGTTAGCTCTATCGTTAGCCCTCCTTGAGTCTGTCATCATTCCCACATCCCTCTGCTTCCCAACAACTTGGTAGTAACATATAAATTACTAAGTACTCTTTGTAAAAAAAATATTCCACCATCAATATATTTCGTGAGGCTTAATAATCTTGCGCCACTTTTCATCAAACCTCTTGTCCTCTTCTTGTGCTATTCGCTTCGCCAGATCTTTCTTAGAGCCATCTGGACAGATACCATATTGATTAGCCATATGCACAAGTACATCCTTTCCATACCTCATAAAAAGTTTCATCCCAACATCATAACTCATACAAGCCTCCCTTTCCTTGTATCCTCAAGCTCTTTTCTCCTGATCGCTCCATCAACAGCCCTCAAGTGCTTGCATATCGCTTTCCTTGTCTGGTGGTGGGGGCACTCACAACTTGGTTCGTTTAGGTCTACAATATAGGTCACATCATTTGTTGTTTCACTTTCAACGCTGTAAATTCCTGGTCTATTGTCAACTACTATGCGAGGACGATATCTTCCATTAATTTCCTTTGGACTAAACAATTCTATGTCGTCAGGTCTCTCATTACGTTCTTTCTCCGGACTTTCGTTTGAACTTGCAGACAGTAAACAACCATTCAACTTAAATTGCTTTATCATATTTATTCGCCCACTGAGCGTTCCGCTAAACCTCTCATCAAAACTCCCACCAGCCTTAACTTCATCCCAACCCGATTTGGAGTGACGATCCTTTGCGTAGGATGGAATTGGTCTGTACTTACCACTTTCTATATCCTTCCTTCCACGATGCCATGCCCATTCCCTCTCCTGACCATCCTCGACTTCCCAAAACTTTGTGAGCTTACACAGCCTTTCTACCCAGGCAAAGAGGATATTCTCTGAGTCTTTCGTAAAATTGAGAGCCTGCCACGCAGCATTAGAGTAGATAGCTGCTTCTACCCCGAAACAGTCCTCATACGTAAAAATGAGAAGTCTTCTGCCTATATACCACCAGCTATCTCCTGCTTCTTGTGTTACTTGAAGCCAATATAGAGCATTCTCAACGTTACCAAGCCTCATTTCCTTTATAAGAGCACTAATAACATCTTTTTGGTTATAGCCCATCGTCTCATACTTGGCCTTCTTTTGTTCTTCCTGCAGTTCCTTTTTAACCTCTTCCTTGCTCATTCCAAACTCTAAATTAACCATTATATCCCTCCCTTACATTTTATGGATTTATGAGGATATTATACAGAATGGGGATCAGGTTGTCAAGTATAAAATATCAACAATATCAATAAGTTACATCTCATTTATTCCTGTTTCTATAGCAAAATCGGTACATGTTACGTCCAACCTTTTCAACAATGAGATCTCCTCTCTCCTCGAGTTCATGGCACTCAACGCAGAGCGTGTAACAGTTTTCCTGTGTATCAAGCCTTAATTTCGACCTGGGCACATAATGAGCTAGGGTCAGATTCTTTCTCGATCTACAGAATGGGTTTTTACACGTCCATCTATCACGCTCGTGAATCCATCTTTTGAACCTCACGTAGTCTATACCTTTTAATACCACTTTCCCCTGTTTCGGGAACTTCATCTTCTTGTAGTCCATGAGACCTCTCAAATGCTTTAATTGCAAGTTCGTCCATATTCATATAGGTACCGACAAACTCCTGGCATATGACCTCAAGAAGATATGACCTTACCTCAGATCCAGTTAATTTTCCTGCCAGGTCCAACGCACTCTCAACCACCAGCTTTTGCCCTTCTGCAAGGGAAAAAGTAATAAACGACTTCATTTCACCTGGACTAATCCCACGTGCCTTTCTTACCTCATCCTGTAAATTGGTTGTAGTACTCTCCCGGGCTTTGCCAAGCCATTCTTCTTTATTTTCCTCATTGATTACTCCAGGTAACTCCTTAAGTTTTGACCACTCAATTCCTATTCTTTCATCCTTCGTGATATTATACCGCTGGCACATATCCGCAATCGCTATCAAATATCTTGCCTTTCGCTCCTTAAAACCTAAACACTCCTTTACGTACTCCACAAAGCCTGAATATCCCCAATTCATGTAATACTGTTCCTTCTCAATCTCGCGCAGGATCATTGCCAACTCATAATAACTATCCTCGATCCGATTGCAAAGTTCCTCTGCCTTTTCCTTGCAATAAACAGACCTCTCTATATCTGTACCTTTTTCCATCACGGCAGGTACCGTTGCTTTTTTCGGTTCAGAGTTGCTACATCGAGAGTTACAGAATTCCTTTTCACACTCACAACAGCACTTTACTCTTTCAATACAAGACGACATTCCCCACAGGTGAGAGCAGATACCATTTTCATCCTTTTCAAGAGAGCATTCCTGCCTCACGGCATTGACAGTTTCCTCTTTTCCTTTGTAGTCCTCCAGCTCTCCGTCGATTGTTTCTTGAGAAATATTTCTTATACTTTCGCACCCGGACTTAGACTTACACGTTTGTATACAGATCACCAAAAACTTTCTCTGTTTGTCCCTTGGACAATAAATTACTGTTCTCTCCATAAATTTCCTTCCAGTTAATTCAACAATTACAGTGGCGGTTTTAAGGCATAATTTTTTTGACCCAATCCTGACCCAAAACTTTGTCAAAAATATGCGACTTTTTGGAATTCTGTGGAACAGTGTGGAAAATGGGTAAACAAGCTAACTATTGAATAAAACGTAGGAAATTATTGATGGGATGGTGCCCCCGGCGTGACTCGAACACGCGGCACAGGGATTAGGAATCCCTTGCTCTATCCACCTGAGCTACGGGGGCTCGGTTATTTAATGATTTCGAGGATGTTTTATTAACACCTTCAATATGGTTTGTCAAATATTTTATATAAGTTGACCTGCCATAGGCAAAGGGTTCCTGTGTTTGAAGTTTCCTGTGGCGATGCCCTCTATAAACTACGCGTTAATCAGATATTTTAACCCTGTTACGCCCTTCTTTTTTTGCCTGATACATAGCATGGTCTGCTTTTGAAATCAGTGAAGCAGGTTTATGCCTACCACCTGGGATTGTAGTGGCAACCCCTATACTGATGGTTACTGATTTACAGATTGGTGAGTCAGGGTGTGCAATTCCTGAAACCTCCACATTAGCCCGCAATAGCTCTGCCACAAGAGCAGCTCCCTTTTTATCCGTATCCGGCAGCACAACCACAAATTCCTCACCGCCATAACGTGCCGCCATGTCTCCGGGGCGGCGGAGCGTACTTCTCAATAAGTCTGCTACCTGTTTCAGAGCATCATCACCACTTTGATGCCCCAGTCTGTCATTATAAGCCTTGAAAAAATCGATGTCGCACATGATCAGTGACATTGGAGACCTGTCACGTGCTCCACGTCCCCACTCTACATTAAAGATCTCTTCAAAATAACGCCGATTTGCCACACCTGTCAAATCATCCATGTAGGAAAGACGTCTAAATTTCTCCTCGCTTTCCCGCAAAGCCTTCTCCATCTTCTTATTTTCAGTTATGTTTCGTAAAGTAACATAGCTTCCTGCCGGCATTCCTTTAGAATCCTTAAAAAATGCTCCGCTTATACTGACATCAAGAATTTTACCTTCCTTGGTATATCTTCTACTCTCGACATCCAGGAAACATGCATTGGTATTGCCTTCTTCGAATAATTTTTGGAGTATGGGCCATTCTTCCTCCGGGATAAAGTTGTCCATTTTTTTCCCCAGACGTTCCTCCTGTGTCCACCCGAACACGCTTGTAAATGCAGGATTAAGATAGACTACTTTGCCATCCATGTCATAAATAACCGCTGGATCAGGATTAGAATCTAAAATTGTACGATATCTCTCTTCGCCCTCTATCAGTTCTTTATCGGTTCGATTACGTTCAGAAATATTTCTGATTGCTACTACCCTGACCAAACGTCCCTGATATTCCATAGACTTCACATTAGTCTCTATCGGAAACTCTGTCCCGTCTTTCTTAAGCCCCATAATCTCATGAGATCCTGTGACTCCAGATTTAATCTGTTTTTCAATAAATTCTCTGGACAAAGGAGCCACTGTCAATGGTATTACCTGCTGCCCGATCAGTTCTTGCGGATCATACCCAAACATCCGAAAGTATTGTTCATTTGCTGTAAGAAGTACACCCCCTTCATGGATTGCTATTCCTTCAAAAGTAGCCTCCGACAGGGTTCGGAACCGTTCTTCACTCTCCCTAAATGCCCTGTCTATATTCTTATGTTTAATAGCTTCTGTTTCTAATTCTTTTATTCTTTGCTCCAACTCTTCATAGGTTGGTTTGACGGGCATCATAATATCCTCCAGTTACGAGAAATAGATATACCTCAATTACTGGGTAAAATCCAGCCTTTTTTGTATTTTAGCGCTCTTTTTATAAAACCACTGGAAAACCTTAAGAAGAAATGGTATAGTTGTGCACCAGGGGAAAAAGATGCTTATACTGATGATAGACAATTACGATTCCTTTACCTATAACCTTGTCCAGCACTTCGGTGAGCTTGGAGTGACACTCAAGGTGATAAGGAACGATAAGATAACCCTGGAAGGTATAGAAGATATAAACCCGGACAAGATAGTCATCTCCCCTGGTCCATGTACACCGGACGATGCTGGCATATCGAAAGACGTCATCAGGTATTTTGGAGAAAAGAAATGTATACTTGGTGTCTGTCTGGGCCATCAATGCATAGGAGAAGTTTTTGGAGGTAAGGTTAAAAGGGCAGATGTAGTTATGCACGGCAAAACCTCCATGATCTATCATGATGGAAAGGGTGTCTATAGGGGAGTTGAAAATCCTTTTGAGGCCACCAGGTATCATTCTCTTATTGTGTCAAACGATGAATTCCCTCCCTGTCTTGAGATTACAGCAAGGACAGAGGATAGCATTATAATGGGCACAAGGCACAGGGATTATACAATAGAAGGGGTGCAGTTTCATCCGGAATCGTTTCTTACCGGTGAGGGGAAGAAGATTGTCAGGAACTTTATAGACCTTTAGAGGCATATCTGTGAATTTTTTAAATGGGGTAAAAATTGGGAGACCTGTAGTAAGAGAGCTTAACATCTTTTTACCACCTGAATCTGTTTTCGACAGGATTCACTCAATGCCTTTCAGTTTCTTTCTGGACAGCGGCATGGACAGGTACAAACTTGGAAGATATTCCTTCATGGGGTATGCCCCTTTTTTAATATTGAAGAGCAAAGGTAACAGGATAGAAATTGCCATTGGGGGCGATAAGTATACCATAACGGGTAACCCATTCCATATCATTGATAGCATCATCAGGCGCTATAAGATTAAATCTGACCTTGCCAATCCTCCCTTTATCGGTGGAGGGGTTGGCTATTTTTCGTATGACCTCTGCCATTTTATTGAAAGGTTACCAAAAACTGTGGTTGATGACCTGAGCCTCCCAGATTGTTATTTCTGCTTCTATGATAGGATATTAGCCTATGACCATCAGGAGAACAGATGGTATATCTGCTTGACTCGTTTTGATGGGACCCAGGATTTTATGACAAAAAAGACGACTGAAGACAGGATAAGAAAGTTTGAAGAGGAGATATTGGTTGTGCTAAAAAATACTGGGGTAAACCCATCAAATCCCATGAATGCAACAAGACCCAAAGTGGCCCTTGAATCAAACTTCACGAGAGAAAACTATTTAAAGGCTATAGAAAAGGCCAAAGAGTATATCTTTGCCGGGGATATATACCAGGTGAACCTGTCTCAGAGGTTTCATGCAAAGCTTCCCATGGGGCATTATCAATTGTATAAGAAACTCCGCAGTGTCAATCCAGCCCCTTTTGCCTGCTACCTGAACTTAAGTGATGTGACAATAGTCAGCTCTTCTCCGGAGAGGTTCCTGAAAGTAGAAGGTGATAGGGTCCAGACAAGACCGATAAAAGGTACCCGGCCAAGGGGAAAAGACCATGGTGAAGACGAGAGGTTGAAAGAAGAACTTATAAAAAGCGAAAAAGACAGGGCAGAGCTAAATATGATTGTGGATTTGGAACGAAATGACCTGGGACGGGTATGTGACTATGGCTCAGTCAGAGTAACGGAGCATGCTATTGCTGAGACCTATGCTACGGTTTTTCACCTGGTTTCAACAGTAGAAGGAACGTTGCTCCCCAGGTATAATTACATAGATTTGTTAAAGGCATGTTTCCCCGGAGGTTCTATAACAGGTGCTCCGAAGATTAGGGCAATGGAGATAATAGATGAGCTGGAACCTACTGCCAGAAGCGTATATACAGGGTCTATCGGATATCTGGGCTTTAATAATCATATAGACCTGAATATCGCTATTCGTACCTTCCTTATAAAGGGGGATGATGTCTATTTCCAGGTAGGCGGGGGGATAGTTGCTGATTCTACCCTGGAAGGGGAATTTGATGAAACCCTGGATAAGGCAAAGGCATTGATTGAAGCCCTGACCAGTTGAAGATAGTTCATCGAAAAATTTCCTTTGGAGCGAATATGAGCAGGATTTTTGGGGTACCCATCTTGACGAAGCGGAAGATAAGTCCGCCTTTGGCGGATTTGATCCGCCGTAGGCGGAGAGTTCCTGAAAATGCCTGGAGCAAGTCATAGATGGGTCAAAAAACCTGCACCAGAGAGCGGAAAAGGGAATTTTTCAGTGCCAACTAAATAGTTTTTCAGGTCTTGCGGAGAATCGTTATTATGAACAATTACGTATATCTGAACGGGGATTTTGTGTCAAAGGAAGAAGCTAAAATCTCTGTGTTCGACAGGGGATTTTTATACGGAGATGGATTATTTGAGACTATGAGGGCATATTCGGGCAGGGTCTTTATGCTGGACGGACATCTCTCACGATTATTCGACTCCCTTGATAAGCTACGGATTCCTCTCAGGAAGGATAAAGAAGAACTGAAATCGGATATAGACAGATTGATAGAACTCAACCGCTTATCCGATGCCTATATAAGACTTACTGTGTCCAGGGGGCTCCACCGTGACACTCTGACTTTCAATGACAGCTATGACCCCACTGTTGTCATCATGGCAAAGGAAATCTCCCCATATCCTCAAGAATACTATACTCAAGGTGTTAATGTAATAATATCAGGCATCAGACAGAATTCATTTTCTCCTTTGCCCCAGCATAAATCCTTGAGCTACCTTAACAACATCCTGGCAAAGGAAGAAGCCAGAATAAAAGGGGCATTTGAAGCTATCTTATTGAATTCTGAGGGAGAAGTAACAGAGGGTGCTACAAGCAATGTCTTTACAGTAAAGTCTGAGAAGATTTTTACCCCCCCTGTTTCAAGCCATTTATTACCTGGTGTAACAAGGAAGGCAGTACTGGGTATTATTCATGAATTAAACCTCGAGGTAGCTGAAAAGAAAATTGTACCATATGAACTCTTCACCTCGGATGAGGTATTCTTGACAAATTCTATAATGGAAGTAATGCCGGTTGTTGAAGTAAATAATAAAAAGATAAAGGACGGCAGCCCCGGTCCGATATATAAAAGTATAGCTAAGGCATATAGGGAGCTGATAGGATAGTGGATGACTGCCCTGCATCTTCTGTTTTAAGCGCCTATCCAATAAACAGTCCTGTAGCAACCAGTACCGGCGTTGCTATGTTTATGATCACGTTCAAACCCATATAAGGCGTTAGCTTCTTTATGTCTTCAGCATGTCGAAATGCACCAACAAAGGCAGGCACAGCTATAACAATTGTAGCAAGCCCTACGAGGCTGATTTTGGGCAGGTATCCAAGGTTAACACCAAATATGATAGACAGATATGCTGACAGGAGAAATATCCCGTAGATAAGGCTGCTGGTTTGTCTGCCAACAAGAATGGGAAAGTGTTTTCTGCCTATGCTCTGATCTGCCTCGGTGTCGGGGAATTGGTTCAAAAGCAAGAGGTCGCTTACCAAAAAGAATGGCACGAGTGAGGCAATAAACGCTGTCCATGAATATTGGCCTGTAAGGACAAAGTCCGTACCCATTACCATAAACGTCCCAAAGCCCAACCCCGGGGCAATCAGGCACAAAATTGGATAACGGGTAATCCAGATAGTATAGGTAAATATGGTTATCAGTCCAAGAATGCCCAATGGTAAAAGCAATAAACCCCTTATATAAACAAAGTATACCCCAATCATGCCTGTAATGGTAAAGGTTATCAGTCCTGTCTTCAAAGCTGAACGTGCCATGTCAGGCTTTTCAGGCAGGGTTCCGCTGCCGCCGCTGAAGGGAGTTCGCTCTGTTTTGAAGTCTAAACCACTCCTGAAATCAAAGTATTCATTAAGAGCATTGACACTGATGTGTGCACAAACAGCCCCAACTAAGGCTAAAACAAGGTAAAAGATGTTTACCTCATGGGTTCTCCAGATGGCAGTTCCAAACCCCAAAAAAACGCAGGCTGGTGTTAAGATAAGAAAAGGGAAGCGCATTGGCCCTAATAGGTATTTTGGTTCCTTCATCATTGTTTTTTACCTCAGGGATATAAATAATTTATCAATGAATTAACACGGGCTGTAAGAATAACAAAAAAAGACTATCCAGTCAACTAAAATATCCCCTCCCTTGGTGGGAGGGGATTGAGGGGAGGGGGAAATTAGAGGAAGTCAGTGCCGATTCTTGGGAGGTTTTGACAATACGATTGAAATGGTAATCTCAAAAGCTTTATGAAAAACAGAAACATAATATGAAAAACAGAAATCAATCAGTAGGACAGGTGTCTTACCTGTCAGAACATTTATTGAAAGGAGGATATAAATGATAGAAAAGTGTCGCATTTTAGTGGTGGAAAATGATGTAGAAACACGAAAAATGTATATGAATCAACTTGGAAAAAAAAAGGATTACTTATTATGGGAAGCAAAGAGTAGTAAAGAGGCAGTAAAGATATCGGAAAAGGCAGTCCCCGATATTGTTATCTGCTCTCTTAAAATGCCAGGAATAGACGCAAGAGACTTGTGCAAACGTTTGAAAGACGATCCTGATTCCCCGTATTCCGGGATATATTTCATAGTAACAGCCCCCTTAGAGGAGAAGGGGGAGATGATTAAATTTATGAACGAAGGAGCAGATGACTATTTAACTAAGCCAGTTGATGCCGGGGAGCTTCAAGTAAGGCTTAGGATAGCTCAGAAGGTGATATCTAAGATTAAAAAGTCAGCCTTTGAATGGAAAAAGATGTTCTCTGAGTTTGATGTTTTGCTTATACAGGACGGCGGATGTGCCCCGGGATATAATTCTGTTACTGCTTTTATAACCCAACATCTGGAAGATCAGGGAAGAGAAGTCTATGCTGCCAGGGAAGGCTTTAAATCATTGGTACTGGGAGGGGACGATGATTTTATACGCTTAGTGTATGACCCTGTTCTTTTCAAGAAACTGGATCATGTCACTGGAGTTTACCATGCGGCTCCCCTTTCTGAAGCCAGGGGTGCAATGTTGAGGAGTGAGCGATACAATGAGTTTAAAAATAAAGGGATGGCAGAAAAAGCTGCCATAACAGTCAAAAAGAAAAAGGCAAAAAGCATAATTGCCATTGGCGGCGATGGTACGCTTAAAGGGTTGTGCTCACTGTGCGAGTTTATTCCGGCTTCTGTTCAAACATTTTTTATCCCAGTAACAATCGATAGTGATTTATCCGGAACCGATTGTATAGGACAGCATACAGGGATAGAGGTTGGTTCTGAAAAGATAAGGTCATATATGGCAGATGCAAGAACCCATAAAAGAGTTTACATTGTAGAGATGATGGGCGCCCGAGGCGGATTCCATGCTTTGAATTCTTGCCTTGGAGCACGTGCCCACCTGGCTGTTCTTCCCAGTAGCGAAATAGACCATAAAAAGGTAGCAGATGCAATTAATAAGAGAGAAGAGTGCGTAATTGTTGTAGCTGAGGGCTATAAGAGGGATGAAAGGGAAGCAAAAGGGGAAAAGATGAATGCAGCAGAATATTTTTACGAGGAACTGAAACAGACAGGTATAAAGATCAATAAAAGAGTGGTGTGTGAGCCTTTCTCAAGAGACATCAGGGGTGCAGCACCTAATAATCAGGACATTACGCTCGCCCAAAGAATGGCTTACAATGTTGCTTCCTATTTAAAGGTTGGCACCTCCCGGTTAATGCCGGCTGTACTTTCAGGAAGGGAGTATGCAATACCTTTCCACATGATAAAAACAGACAATGAAGTGTCTAAAGACCTCATGGCACTCTCTGATAGATTAACAGGGCAAATTGCTGCATGACAGTTTTGTCTATGATTCTACTAAAAACCTTGACAAAACAGTACCTGTATGTTAATCGTTAAAATGAATGGTTATTCAGTAAGAGTAAGAGTTCACAGTTTACGGTTTGCAGTTAACGGTTACTAGAACACAAACTGTAAACTGAGAACCGTGAACGGTTACACAATTCTTAAGGGGGGGAAATAATGGATTTTGATCTTACGGAAGAACAGTTGGCGATGCAGAAATTGGCAAGAGACTTTGCAGAGAAAGAGATTGCACCTGTGGTTGATGCTGATGAAAAAGCCCACAGGTTTCAGAGGGAGATTGTAAGAAAGATGGGGGAGTTGGGGTTCTTGGGCTGTCCTATTCCTGAGGAGTACGGTGGTTCCGGTGTAGGATTTTTGGGGCATGCCATAGTAACAGAGGAGATTGCGAGAGTCAGCGGTTCCCTGAGAGCCCCTTTTAATATGCAAACCATGGGTACTTCTATGACAATACTGAAGTTTGGAAATGAGGAACAGAAGAAGAAGTATATTCCCAAATTGGTGAGCGCCGAATGGTTAGGTGCCTTTGCCATTACTGAACCAAATGCAGGGTCAGATGTGGCATCAATGAAGACAACTGCTGTGGAAAAAGGAGATCATTTTGTTCTAAATGGCACAAAGACATGGATTACCTATGCTACGGTTGCGGATGTAGCCGTGATGTTCGCCTATACAGACAGGAGCCTTAAACACAAAGGCATGTCTGCATTTGTAATGGATATGAAGTCTCCAGGTATTTCAACCCCTGAAATTGCTGATAAGTTTGGATGGCATGCCTGTCCTACAGGCGAGGTTATTATGGAAGATGTAAAGGTTCCAAAAGAAAACCTGCTGGGAAAAATAGGCCAGGGTTTTGCTATAGTTATGGCTGACCTCGACTGTACTCGCCTGAGCTGTGCTGCTGGGGCAGTTGGAGTTGCTCAGGCATGTATAGATGCCTGTGTAAAATACTGCAATGAGAGGGAACAGTTCGGGCAGCTTATCGGTAACTTTCAGATGAACCAAGAGGTAATAGCCGACATGGTTGTGGGGACTGAAGCCGCCAGGTTACTGACTTACAGGTGTGCTGTTCAGAAAGACCAGGGACGGCGTAATACCCTGGAGACCAGTATGGCAAAGTACTTTGCAACGGAGAACGGCGTAAAGGCAGCTGATCAGGCCATAAAGCTCTATGGAGCTTATGGAATTTCAGGAGAGTACCCTGCAGAGAGGTACTACAGGGAAGCAAAGATTTACCAGATAGTGGAGGGAGCCGCCAACATACAGAAGACAATAATAGGCTTGGATGCCCTTGGATACAGAAAAGCTAATGGCTAGATAATTATTGTCTCCCTCGGTGAATGGGATAAAAACCCTTCCGCATGAGGCGGAAAGACTTTAGTTTGATTTTGTATATGGGATAGAGACACAAAGTGACAAAGGCACAGAGGTAACCCCCCCTTCACTCTCCCCTTTGGCAAAGGGGGGGAGGGGGGTTGCCTCAAGCTGTCGGCTTTAGCCGATAGGAGTTGAATTACAATAAGGAGGTAGTAAAATGAGACTGGAAGGGAAAGTGGCTGTTGTTACAGGTGCAGGACAGGGGCTTGGAAGGGCGTATGCTTTAGAATTTGCAAAACAGGGTGCCAGTGTTGTGGTAAATGATGTGAATGTGGATAATGCTAATAATGTAGTAAAAGAGATTGAAGGAATAGGCAAAAGGGCAATTGCTGTAAAAGCCGGTGTTAACAGCAGGGAAGAGGCTCAAAAGCTCATAGATACAGCCATAGAGAAGTTTGGCAAGGTGGATATACTTGTTAATAATGCGGGCATTACGAGGACTGCCATGCTTCACAAAATGACACAGGAAGAATGGGATCAGGTTATAAGTGTAAATTTAACAGGGGTTTACAACTGTATTCGAGCAGTTGCTCCACATATGATGGAAAGAAAGTACGGAAAGATCGTTAATGTTACCTCGGTAGCAGGTGTAAGAGGGACAATGGGACAGATTAACTATGGAGCTGCAAAGGCTGGGGTGATTGGGATCACAAAATCAGCAGCGAGAGAGCTTGCCAAATATGGAATTAATGTTAATGCGGTAGCACCTGGGGTTATTGAAACGGCTATGACAGAAGTAATCAGAACAAACCCAAAGTTCAGGGAGAAATTCATTTCTGAGATTCCTCTGGGAAGGTTTGGTCAGCCTGAAGACGTAGCACTTGTTGCTGCATTCCTGGCTTCTGACGATGCCCGCTATGTAACCGGGCAGGTATTAATGGTTGATGGCGGGATTATTATGTAAGTAAGGGGAATCTAATAATTTATAAGTTATAAGTCCAGCGGCTATTGAGTGCTACATTTAAAGGAGAGAAACATGACAAGATTGTTGACCATTTTTTTAGTTATGTTGACAGTAATTTGCGTCCTATGTATTGGTACGAGGCAGGGTTATGCAGGAGATGTCAGAGGTGTATCGGATGACACCATAAAGATTGGTTTAATTGGGGACCAGACGGGAGTGGCTGCCCCCGTTGGTATCCCCTATACCAAGGCAACAAAAACATTATTTCAAAATATCAATGATAAAGGGGGGATCAATGGCAGGAAAATAAAGCTCATTGTTGAGGATGATCATTATACAATTCCCGGTGCTATCGCTGGTTTTAAGAAACTGATCTTTAGAGATGCAGTTCTGTCCCTTCTCTTTATCGGAGGGACAGGTCAGGCATTTGCCCTTCTGAGCCAGATTGAGAAGCATAAGGTCCCTGTAATACCCGTAAGCCTTGCAGACGGACTGGTAAGTCCAGTTAGAAAATACGTATTCACACCAACGGCGAGTTATGATGACACGATAAAGCTTTGCGTAGACTATATCGTGAAGGATCTGAAGGCAAAAAACCCCAGCATAGCCTTTGTCTATGCAGACAATGAATTCGGTAAAAACGGCTTGCGGGCCACAGAAGAGTATCTTACAAACTATAACTTAAAATTGAGTAGTAAAGCAGTAATTAACTTCACCGAGATCGATGCAACCCCCCAGGTCTTGACTTTAAAGAAATCAGATCCGGATTATATAATCCTTCATAATGCCGTTGGTGCTGTTCTTTGCTTCTTTCAGGCTGCAAAGAGATATTCTTTAAGAAGCAAGGTCTTTGGGACATTTTATGTGAGTGACGAGGAGAATATAAAAGTTGTTGGAGATGCCATGAAGGATGCTTTGGCGACAAGCCCCATCGGTTACTGGAGTGATAATACCCCTGGAATGGCTCAACTGAGAAAGATTACTACGAAATATCATCCTGGGACGAAGTGGATGATAAGAAGTTACAGCCAGGGGTGGCTCACTGCACTGATCTGTGCAGAGGGGCTAAAAAGGGCAGGCAAAAACCTAAGTCCTGATACTCTGGTAGAGGGTTATGAAACCTTTAAAAACTTTAGTACCGGTGAAATTTCGGCGCCCATAAGTTACAGCAAGAATAATCATAAAGGCGGAACGATGAGCAAATTGTATAAAGTAGACGTAAAGAATCAGACTTTTATCCCGATTACTGACTTTAGAGAACCAGCTTTCAAGGATTGAAAACCAGAGAAGATACTGTGACACCCTTAACACAAGACTAAAGGAAGGGAGGGATAGATGTTGCGCTTTATTATTGAACTGATGAGTTAGTTACAGTGAGGTACGGTAAAGGTTTTTGGTAGGTGGCATTAACTCCCAGGAGGTCATTATATATGGAGGACAAGTTTGAGAAGTTAGAAAAGGCGTATTACGAAGGGGCGAAACGCTTAAAGACCTGGTCCGGTTTTCCTGTGAAAGAAGTTTATACCCCTGAGGACCTCAGTGGAATTGACTATTCCAAAGATATAGGTAATCCTGGTGATTATCCCTACACAAGAGGTATCCATTCAGACATGTTCAGGGGCAGGGTCTGGACCAAGCGGGAGCTTTGCGGGTTTGGGACCCCTGCAGATACAAACAAGAGGCTTAAATATCTGACAGAGGAAGGACAGAGTGGTTTGAATTTTATCAATGATCTGCCTACTGCCCTCGGGATAGACTCTGACCATCCATCGGCAGAAGGAGAGATCGGAGTTATTGGTGTTCCTCTCTCTTCCCTGAAGGATATGGAGACTCTCATGGAAGGGATACCCATCGATAAAGTCAGTGTATCCATAGTTGTTTCCACATGTACTGCCCCCATCGTGCTGGCTCAATATATAGCCCTTGCAGAGAAGAGAGGGGTTGATATATCCAGGGTAAGGGGAACCATTCAAAATGAACCCTTAAAAGGTCGGTACTGCGGGTATGCTCCCAACACAGCCCATACGGACCTCTGCCTTCAGTCGGCAGTTGATATAATAGAATACTGTACGAAAAATATGCCCAATTGGTATACGACAAATGTGAATTTATACGACCTGAGGGAAACAGGGATAAATGCCTGTCAGGAGATCGGATTTGGGTTTTCTATGGCAATAGCATACATCAGGGCGGTCCTGAAGCGAGGGCTGAAAATAGATGAATTTACCCCCAGGATGGCATTTTATTGTTCTTCTCACATAGACTTTTTTGAGGAAATAGCTAAGCTGAGAGCGGCAAGAAGGCTTTGGGCAAAGATAATGAAGGAGAAATTTCAGGCAAAGGATCCAGGGTCGATGAAATTCAGGTTCGGGGTTCATACTGCTGGCTGTTCACTGGTTCCCCAGCAGCCCATGAATAATATCATTCGGGTTGCTTACGAGGCGCTGGCAGCTGTTCTCAGCGGAGTCCAGTCTTTACACTGCTGTTCTTATGACGAGCCAATAGCTCTGCCTACTGAAGAGGCTCACAGGATAGCCCTCAGAACCCAGCAGGTTCTTGCTTATGAAACAGGTGTAGTCAATGTGGCCGATCCTCTGGCAGGTTCCTACTATATTGAAAACCTCACGAATATGATAGAGGAGGAGGCTACCAGGATAATCAATGAGATTGAAGAGATGGGTGGGATAACCGCTGCCATGGATAGCAAATGGCTGGATAATGAGATAGAAAAAGCAGCATACAAATACCAGAAGGAGATAGACAGCAAGGATAGGATAGTTGTTGGGGTGAATGAGTTCATAATACCACCTGAAGAGGACATAGAAGGTGCTGTCCATAAGATTTCGGGTGAAGCAGCAAAGACCCAGATTGAAGGCATCAGGAAGTTGAGGAAGACCAGGGATAACGAAAAGTTGAAAGAGACCCTGATGCAGCTTGGGAAAGTAGCAGAGAAGAGATCAGGGGAAAACCTTCTCCCCTTTATAATAGATGCAGTGAAGGCATATGCAACTATCGGTGAGATAAATGGGACAATAAGAGAGGCATTCGGTTATCATTATGATACAATGGGGGTATTGAGCTCACCCTTTTGATGAGGAAGCCTCTTTCTTGCTTTCGGGGAGAAGGGGTTTTTATGTAAAGGAATGTTGGTGGACAAATTATTCGAGAAAGCCCGTATCGGTAATATGGAATTAAAAAACAGAATCATTATGCCTGCAATGGGTTTGAATTATACGGATAATGAATCTGTTACCCAGAGAATGATAGATTTCTTCATTGAAAGGGCAAAAGGAGGGGTGGGGCTGATTATATCTGCAGGGGGGTATATTGAGCCGAGAGGCAGAAGTATGCCAACCCTCCTTAGTATTGCTGAGGACAAATTCATCCCAGGTTTAAAAAAATTGACCAGTTCTGTGCATAAACATGGAGCTAAGATCGGCATTCAAATATATCATGGGGGTAAATATGCCCCCTCGTCACTTATAGGGGAGCAACCAATATCTGCTTCTGCTGTTTTGTCTAATCTTACCGGAGAAATCCCAAGAGAACTATCAATATCAGAGATTAAGGAAATTGTTACTTGCTTTGCCCAGGCAGTTAAGAGGGCACAGGAAGCAGGCTTTGATGCCGTCGAATTTAACTGTTGTTCCGGTTATCTTATAAGGGAATTTTTATCGCCTGTTAGTAATAAAAGGATAGATCAATACGGGGGTGAGATAGAAAACAGATTGAGATTCCTCCTGGAAATAATTGAGCAAACAAGAAAAGAGGCAGGAAGGGATTATCCCCTGATATGCAGAATTTCAGCAGACGAGTTTCTGGACGGAGGCAATACTCTGAAAGAGGGGAAGGTTATCGCAAGGGAGCTCGAAAAGGCAGGGATAGATGCGATAAGTGTAACAGGGGGTGGTCACGAAACAGATGTGCCTTTAACCACAGGTTCAGTCCCCCATGGTGCTTTCCTGTATCTTGCCAGAGGGATTAAAGAGGAGGTGGAGATTCCGGTTATTGGCTCAGGGAGGATTAATGATCCGATATTTGCAGAAAAGATACTGAGTGATGGGATAGCAGATTTTGTGGCGATTGGAAGGCCACTTCTTGCTGACCCGGAGTTTCCCAATAAGGCGAGGGAAGGAAGATATGAAGAGATTAGGAAGTGTGTAGCCTGCCATCAGGGTTGTTTTGATAATGTATTTTCTCTTAAACCTGTCACCTGTATGCTGAATCCAAGCGTTGGAAGGGAGAAGGAGTTCGAGATAAGACCAGCCGGCAGGAAGAAGAAGGTTATGGTAATTGGAGGAGGCCCCGGGGGTATGGAGGCGGCAAGAGTATTGGGTCTCAGAGGCCATGATGTTTCACTATATGAGAGTAGAGAAGCACTTGGCGGTCAGTTGAATTTCGCTGCTGTTCCTCCCGGGAAAGAGGAATTCGAAAATATAACCAGATATTTTTCAAGACAATTGGAAAAGCTGAATGTAAAGCTATTCCTTGAAAAAGATGTAACTCAGTCAATGGTTAAAAACTTGAAACCTGGTGCTGTAGTAATTTCGACCGGTGCATCACCCAAACTGCCTGATATCCCCGGAATAAAGCGTGATAATGTTTTCACAGCCAAAGAAGTCCTTGCAGGAAGGGCAAGAATAGGGAAAAGAATCGTAATTGCAGGCGGAGGGGCAATTGGGTGTGAAACAGCCCTCTTTTTAGCCACGAAGGGTACTGTTACCCCTGATGCTGCTGTATTCTTAAGTTCCTATGGTGCCTTGGACCCTGAAACTGCTGTATCTTTAACCAGAAGAGGGAAGGATATAACAATTGTCGAGATGTTTAAAAAGATCGGCAGGGATATAGGTAAGACGTCCCTCTGGGTAATGAGAAAGCGGCTAAAGAATCATGGTATTAATATAGTAACTGAGGCAAAGGTTGAAGAGATAACAGAAAACGGGGTGAAGATCAAAAAGGGAGACTATCAGGAGTTGTTAGAGGCTGATACCATAGTGCTTGCTGTTGGTTCAGAGTCGGACAATAAACTCTTTAACGAGTTGCAGGGAGAGGTAAAGGAGCTTTATGCCATTGGCGATTGCAAAGAACCAAGGAAGGCTTTAGACGCAATATACGAAGGGGCAGTTATTGGCAGACAGATATGAGGGAAATAACCTAAGAAGGAGGGTAAATAATGGGTCGGGAATTTGTGAGTTATGCGGTCGAAGAGGGTATAGCTGTTGTTACTATTAACCATCCGCCGGCGAATGCACTGGATAAAAAGACCACCTGTGAACTGGACGAGGTTTTTGATGAATTGGCAAAGAATGAGGATGTAAAAACCGTTGTACTAACCGGGGCAGGGGAGAAGATCTTTGTGGCGGGAGCGGATATAAGTCTGTTCCCTCAACTGGGACAAAAAGAGGGTGAGAGGTTTTCTCAGGAACTCCAGGGGGTTTTTGACAAAATCGAGGGTCTTGAGAAAGTGGTTATCTGTGCAGTTAATGGTATGGCTCTGGGGGGAGGCTGCGAACTGGCTATGGCATGTGATATCAGGATTGCCTCTGAGAGTGCAAAGTTTGGACAACCAGAGGTAAACCTGGGCGTTATTCCGGGTGCAGGCGGTACCCAGAGGCTTCCAAGATTGGTATCGAAAGGTAAGGCGAAGGAACTCATATTTACCGGCGACATGATAAGTGCCTCTGAGGCAAAAGAAATCGGCCTTGTGGATAGGGTAGCCCCAAAAGGAGAAACCGTTTCAGAGGCAAAGAATATGGCAAAGAAGATTATGGAGAAAGGTCCTGTAGCTATAAAGTATGCTAAAAAGGCTATAGATGAAGGTGTTAATATGACCCTTAACGAAGGTCAGAAATTAGAGAGAAAACTCTTTGGCGAACTCTTTAAAACTGAAGATCAAAAGGAAGGGGCAAAGGCATTTCTAGAGAAGCGTAAGGCACAATTCAAGGGAAGATAATAGGCAGATGGATTACCCAATAGCCGCAAAGGAGGGGAAAAATGCAATACGATCTGACTGAAGAACAAGAGATGATCCGCCAGACAGTAAGGAAACTAGCGGTGGATAAGGTTGCTCCCAGGGCAGCCGAAATAGATGAGACAGAAGAATACCCGTGGGATATTTTAGAACTCCTCAAGGAAAACGCCCTTATGGGTGCCGATGTCCCCGAGGCATACGGTGGTATGGGATCAGGTCCCCTGGCATTGTGTATCATTATTGAAGAGTTATCGAAGGCATGCGCAAGTACCGGACTTATCCCTGCTGTTCAGGAATTGGGTTTGCTGCCAATCCTTTTAGGGGGTAGTGAGGAACAGAAACAAAAGTTTCTTCCAAAAATAGCCAGCGGAGAACACCTTAGTGCATGTGCTATAACCGAGCCAGGTGCAGGTTCCGATGTGGGAAGTATTCAGACAAGGGCAGTAAAAGACGGAGATGCATACATCCTGAATGGCACCAAGATATTTATTACAAACGGCGGTATTGCAAATGTTTACTCTGTCTTTGCCAAGACAGACCCCAATACAGAAAAGTCTTCCAGAGCTTTGAGTGCTTTTATCGTTGAAAAGGGGTCCCCCGGATTTTCCGTCGGCAAGCACGAGAAAAAATTGGGGATTAGGGGGAGTGATACAACAGAACTAATCTTTGAGGACTGCAGGATACCGGCTGCGAACCTTCTCGGTGACGAAGGGATGGGATTTGCAATCTGTATGAAGACGCTGGATTTCTCCCGACCGGGTATAGCTGCTCAGGCCCTTGGCATAGCCCAGGGTGCCCTTGACTATGCTATTGGATATGCGAAGGAGAGAAAGCAATTTGGCAAACCTATCACTACCTTTCAGGGTATACAGTTTATGCTGGCTGATATGACGACTCAGGTAGAGGCAGCAAGGCAGCTTTTATACAAAACAGCATCATTACTTGAAAAGCAGGCTAAGGATATGAGCAGATTGCCTGCTGAGGTCATTCGATTTTCATCCATGTCAAAGAATTTTGCTTCTGATACGGCCATGAAAGTCACTGTAGATGCCATTCAAGTTCTTGGTGGATATGGCTATATAAGAGAGTATCCTGTAGAACGGATGATGAGGGATGCAAAGATAACCCAGCTCTATGAGGGTACGAATCAGATTCAAAGAGTAGTTATCGCTAATACTCTGCTGTAAAACATTAGAATGTTCTGGTAGGAGGATTTAAGATGAGAGAAGTAGCAGTAGTTGGAGTTGGCATGACTCAGTTTGGGATGTCACAAAAGACTCAAATTGAGATGTTCTCAGAGGCAGCAATGGATGCAATAACCGAGTCGAATCTGGAACCCAAGGACATCCAGGCGCTGTTCTTGGGGAACGTTCTTGGAGATTTTGAGGAAGGTCAGATGAATATGGCGCCTATGTGTGCAGCCGATATTGGGATACCGAATGTGCCTGCCACAAGGTTTGAAGGGGCATGTGCCTCTGCTACGGTGGCAATGAGGAATGCATATCTGTGGGTTGCATCTGGTTTCTATGACATAGTGTTAGTGGGGGGAACAGAGAAGGCGATGGCTATGGGAACCCCCATGGCTACCAGGACATTTGCTATGGGGAGTGATAGCCGTTATGAGGGATTTGCCGGTATTACCTTTCCAGGGGCATTCGGAATGGCAGCCCATCTTTATTCAAAGAAGTATGGAATTCCTCTTCAAAAGCTGAAAGAGCAGATGGCAATGGTTGCTGTGAAGAATCATAAGAATGGAGTGTTAAACCCTAAAGCCCAATTCAGGAAAGAGATAACAGTAGAGAAGGTTTTATCTGGTGTTGTAATTGCAGATCCTCTGCAATTACTTGATTGCTGCCCATTCTCGGATGGGGCGGCTGCCCTGATATTTGCCTCTGCCGATAGGGCAAAAGAGCTTACCAAGAAGCCTATTTATATCGCAGGAGTGGGGCAGGGATCAGCGGGTCCCCTCTATACTCAAAAGGATTTTACCAGGATAAAGGCAAGAGAGACAGCCGTCAAACAATCCTATAAGCAGGCAGGAATTGGACCAAAAGATATAGATGTTTGTGAGTTGCATGACTGTTTTACGATAGCAGAAATACTTGCATCGGAGGGTCTGGGCTTTTTTGAGTTCGGAAAGGGTAGCCAGGCCGTTGAAGAAGGTAAAACATCTATTAAAGGTGAAATACCTATAAACCCATCAGGTGGGCTGAAGGCAAAGGGACATCCCATTGGAGCTACCGGAGCTGCTCAGGCTTACGAGATAGTAAAGCAGCTGCGAGAAGAGTGCGGTGAGAGACAGATCAAAGGGGCAAAGATAGGTATGATAGATACCCTTGGCGGTGATCTTGCGACAGTATGCAATATGATATTCAGGAGGTAGAAAAGTGGAATACAAATTGACCTATAATAAATATAAAGAGGCGTTAATGAGTGGCAGTTTTTTAGGCCTTAAGTGTAACAAATGTGGTGGGTACACAGTCCCGCCCAAAAAGGTTTGTATCCAGTGTGCCAGTGAAGACATGGATATTGTTAATCTGAGTGGTAAAGGTGAAATAAAGACATATACTGTAATAAGAGTCCCGCCTGAAGGGTTTGAGGCTCCATATATTGTTGGTATGGTAGAGTTAGATGAAGGGCCGTGGATTATGGGTAATATTGTTGACCTTGATCCTGATAAAGCCGGTATGGACCTTATAGGCAAAAAAGTGTCAATCGGGTACAAGGTAGTAAAAGGCGATAAATTTTCTGCAGGTGATGGGATAGCATTGGCATTTAAATTGGAAGGTTAGTGTATTTAATTCATTTTGAAAGGAGAAAAAACAATGGCTAAAATGTCAAAGGAAGTTATGGATATGTTTAATGATCAGGGTGCTTCGAAGGTATTGGCTACAGTAGACAAAAAAGGCATTGTGAATGTTGTTCCTAAAGGGACGTTGTCAGCGCTTGATGATGAAACCGTAGCCTTCGCAGACATATTTGGGAGCAAAACCAATAAGAATCTCGAGGAGACAAAGAAAGCTACTGCCCTGTCCTTTAAATTTCCGCCAGCAGGGTATCAGGTGAAGGGTACGTTTCAGGGGTTTCAGACCTCCGGCCCACTTTTTGACCAATTTGCAAAAAACGTAAAAGAAAAAATGAAATTGGATGTTAAAGGGGTTGGAACAATTAAAGTTGATGAGGTTTTTACTGTAAACCCCAGGGATGCAGCCAAGAAATAACACTTTTTGGTATCGGTATATACATGCTTTTGCTCAGGTAAAAAATCCATGTTAAGAGAGAAAGGGATATTTTTTTAACAATCTCTTAAATTCTCTTAAATCGAGACCTTTGAAAAACTCGCTTTCAGTCATTGCGAGCCCCGACAAATCGGGGCGAAGCAATCTCAGGGCAGGGCACAAAGATTGCTTCACTTCGTTCGCAATGATAAATTGGGCATTTTTCAAAGGTCTCAAATCGGGAAAGGGGGAGGTAAAATGGGTTTTAAGATAGCTCAGGTCTTCGATATTCCTATGGCGCCAGATTATGAAAAGCTTATTAAAGGGGAAGGATTGGATGTTGAGGTGGTTAAGAAGTTTTGTATGTCCGAGGATGAACTCATCGATACAGCCCACGATGCCGATGCTATAATAGGGGTAGCTACTTTTCAGCCATTCTCCAGAAAGGTGATTGAAAAATTGATCAGGTGCAGGTTTATCCAGAGCATGGGAATTGGTTATGACAAGCTTGATGTAGCTGCAGCTACCGAACATGGCGTCTTGGTAGCCAATATACCTGATTACTGTCTGGAAGAGGTTTCAGACCACACTATGGCTCTTATCCTTTCCTGCACCAGAAAGATAGTCAAACTTAATGAATTTGTGAAAAGTGGAGGATGGAAAAGTGAACCTGACCCGGATATGCAAAAGCAGATATGGCCAAAGATGTCTCGGCTGAAAGGGCAAACTTTAGGGCTTCTCGGATTCGGTCGAATTCCAAGAGCCCTTGTTCCAAAAGCAAAGGGCTTTGATATGAGAATCATAGTTTATGATCCTTACGCACCTGAGAGCATTTTATCAGAATTGGGAGTTGAACGGATGGATTTAGATCAACTCCTCAAAGAATCAGATGTTCTGTCTGTTCACAGTGCTCTTACCACAGAAACAAAGCATATGATAGGATTGAATGAACTGAAAAAGATGAAGCCCACAGCCTTCATAGTCAACACAGCACGGGGGCCTATTATTGAAAGTAAAGCTTTGTATACAGCACTTAAAGAGGGTATAATCTCCGGGGCTGCTGTGGATGTTACGGAACAGGAACCTATTGCTCAGGATGACCCTTTGTTGAAGCTCGACAACTTTATTGTGACAGGCCATTCTGGTCACTTTTCGATACCGGCTTTTTTAGAACTTACCCACCGTCCGGCGATAGAGGTAGCCCGGGTTTTAAAGGGGGAATGGCCAGTTGGCTGGCTGAATCCCGAGGTAAAGGAGAAATACATTCAAAAATGGGGTAAAACTTAATCAGAACCCTTGAGAAACTTGTTCAAACATAAATTTTTTCTTGATTTGAAAATGTATCTATGCTACCAATTTAAGACCTTTGAATTTTGTCATTTCGAGGAGCAATAGCGACGAGAAATCTTAATGGTTTTAATCTGTTCAAGATTTGAGTTTATCCTGAGCAGAAAGACAGGATTCCTCACTTCGTTCGGAATGACAGACGAAGGGGCCTGCCCTGAGGAAAGCGAATGGGTCAAAATGCTACTATTAGCAGTTTTTCAAAGGTCTCAATTTATTTGCTGATATGTATGAAAGGATTGCAGTTTAAGACCATAAGGATTCAAGTTTAGAAGGAGGTGACTGAAATGATAGATAAAAGCGTAATTGGAAGAGAGTATCCGGAATTCAGTTTTGAGGTGGAGAAGGGTAAAATAAGAGAGTTCGCAACGGCTATAGGAGACAAGAATCCCGTTTATTATGATGGAAAAGCTGCTAAGGAGGCAGGTTTTGAAGGATTAGCCCTTCCCCCGACATTTCCAACGGTCTTTTCTATGGCCGGGGGGTTGTTGGGTATGATTGTGCCCGACCTGAAGATGAACCTGGTGAGGGTGCTGCACGGTGGACAGGAATATGAGTATCTTAAACCTATTAAACCCGGGGACACTGTAACGGGGAAAGTTAAAATCGCCAATGTTTTTGAGAAGGCAAGTAAAGGCGGAACGATGGACTTCGTAGTTTTAGAATGCGTTTACACAAATCAGAACAAAGAGAAGGTTTTAGTAGAAACGATGACCCTGATAGAGAGAAGATAAAATTGACAAAAAAAGAGGTGAAATCATGGGAGGAAAACAGGTATTCTTTGAGGACATTAATGTTGGGGACAGTATGCCAAACTTGGTCAAAGAACCCATTACAGAGACCCAGCTTGTTATGTATGCTGGGGCTTCTGGTGATTTTAATCCGATTCATACGGTTCATTCCTTTGGAGAAAAGGCAGGTTTCGGAGGGGTCATAGGGCATGGAATGCTCAGTATGGCTATGGTTGGCCAGGCACTTACGGATTGGCTGGGGAATAAGGCTTTAAAGAAATTTGGGGTCAACTTCAGAGCAGTTACGAAACCAAAGGATGTTATAACGGTTAAGGGGACTGTAAGTAACAAATATACAAAAGATGGAAACAACTGCATAGATATAGATCTGATTTCTGAGAACCAAAGGGGAGAAACGGTTATAGCTGGCAAAGCAACGGCTGCCCTGCCATCAAAGTCATAAAGTAACGGGATCGATGTCAATTCCCTGAAGGAGGCAAAATATGGCACTTTTAGAAGGTAAGGTTGCTATCATCACGGGTTCTGGCCGTGGTATAGGGAAGGCGATAGCTACCCTCTTTGCAAGAGAGGGTGCATCTGTTGTAATAAATGATTTGGATCCTGAACCTGCTGAGGAAACAGCGAAAGAGATCAGGAAGATGGGGGTTAAAGCGGTAGCTTTTCCAGGCAGTGTAACCGATAAAGATTTCCCTGGAAAATTAATGGACACTACAATTAAAGAGCTGGGGAAACTGGATATCCTGGTTAATAATGCAGGATATACATGGGATTCAGTAATCCAAAAAATGACGGATGAGCAGTGGTATGCTATGATTGACATACATGCTACAGCTCCTTTCCGTATCATCAGAGCTGCTGCTCCATATATGAGAGAAGCAGCAAAGGAAGAACTCAAGGAAGGTAAGAGAATACACCGAAAGATAGTGAATATCACATCCGTTGCCGGTGTCTATGGAAACGCAGGTCAGGTAAACTATTCAGCAGCAAAGGCAGCCCTCGTTGGGATTACCAAAACAATGGCTAAGGAATGGGGAGCATTTAATATCAATGTCAATGTTGTTGCTTATGGTGTTATAGATACAAGATTGACAGGAGAAAAGGAACTGGTCTCAAAAATCAAGGTGGGAGACAAAGAGATAGATGTAGGTATTCCAAAGACTTCGAGGGATATTATGAAATCTATGATTCCATTGAAAAGAACGGGTACACCCGAAGAAGCTGCCGGACCTGTACTGTTTCTAGCGTCACCCCTTTCCGATTATATAACAGGTGAGCTTCTTATTTGCAGTGGCGGTATGGCGCTTTAGATTTATATTAAAGAACACCCTGTCTTTTAAGGCAGGGTGTTCTGGTTTATGATGTGTGATTAATTCTACGAAGTGTACTGAGTTGAGGTACACGTGGTTGGCGTTTTTTCAGACATCAGGGGTGCTGAAAGTGAGGCGTATTTATACCCACGAAGAGCTGAATAAAGAAGTGAGATTTATTGCCGGATACTATCTGCTGGAAGAAGAAAAACGGCTTAATTACGGAGAAAGAGAAGTTCTCTATGTGATAGGCCATGCTGCTATAGACAATTCCTGCTGCGGGGTTAGTGGTTGCAGATATGCCTTGATACCCGGATACCTTGTCGCATGGAAAAAGAAGACGGATGAAGCTGGTAAATCGTTATCAGAGGTAGAAACTATAGTGGACGAGAGTTCTAAGACGGAGCTTGCTCGGATTCTTAAAGAAAAGGAAGCGGTTACTCAGGTTGAGTTCTGGTAATACTGTTTTTGTTCGACTACCTTTGCTGGTAGGAGGGGTTTGATAGGAGCATCCCTTTTCATTTCAGCATACCTGTCTGCGTACATCGCACAGGCAGGCATTTTTTGACCCATCCATACCCGCTCCATTGAATCCGCCCGAGGCGGAACAAACTCTTCGTCTCTGGTAAGTCAAACCCGACAAAGACGGGAATCTTCTGCATTTCGCTCGCTAAGGTGAGCCTCCTAAAAATCATGAATTCGTTTACAAAGATGCTTTTCCAAAAGAAACCTGTCTACCGTACCAACAGCACAGGCAGGCATACTTTTTCAAAGTTCTTGCAGGTTTTCCTGTAAAGGAGGTGGTATTTATCTTACGTTTCATACGTTGATGAGAATGTAGGGAAGCTTGGACATATTTTAACTTGAGGAGTTCTTGGACATTCAATACAAAAAGGAGGATTTGATATGGTAGGTATAACCTCGTACGGTGCTTATATTCCAAGGTATCGGATAAACAGGGGAATTGTTTACAAAGCTATGGGTTGGTTAAATCCGGCAACTTACATGCCGGGGGAAAAAGCTGTGGCTAATTGTGACGAAGATAGTATAACCATGGCTGTGGCTGCGGGTATGGACTGCTTGAATGGCGTAGACAGGGAAAAGATAGATGCCCTCTATTTTGCTACTACCACTTCCCCGTACAAGGAGAGACAGGTTGCAGAGATAATGGCAACTGCTTTTTCTCTCCGATCGGACATACGAACAGCCGACTTTACAACCTCGGTTAAGGCAGGAACTACCGCCTTCCTTTCGGCAATTGATGCGGTAAAGGCAGGGTCAGCAAAGAACGTTGTAGTCTCTGCTTCCGATTGCCGCGTGGGCAAGCCGGGGAGTGCCCAGGAGGAACTCTTCGGCGATGCGGCTGCCTCTCTGGCGGTTGGCGACAGCGGGGTTATTGCTAGCTTCGAAGGCTCTCATTCAGTATCCTATGATTTTGTGGATCACTGGAGAGGCGAGGGGCACGTATTTGATCGCCAGTGGGAGGACAGGTTTATAAGGGATGTAGGCTATAAGAATTTCATTCTTGAGGCTATTTCCGGCCTAGCCAAGAAATGCAAACTGGATGTGAAAGATATAGCCAAAGTAGCCTATCCTTGTCTCTACGCGGCTGATCATAAGGGGATAGGGAAGAAACTGGGACTGGATCCGGCTAAGATACAAGATCCGATGATCGATAAAATAGGTTATACAGGGACGAGTAATCCGTTCTTGTTGCTTGTAGCTGCTCTTGAGGATGCGAAGCCGGGTGACAATATTGTTGTTGCCAGCTTTGGTAATGGTAGTGATGCTATATTGCTTAAGGTAACCGATGAAATAGAGAAAGTAAGGGGCAATATAAGGGGTGTTAAGAAACACCTTGCTACCAGGAGAGAACTAAACAATTACAACAAGGCTATCAGTTTCCGTGATACTATCCCTTTAGAAAAGGGGATTCGTGGGGAAATCATAGCAGCAACAGCAATATCAGAACTCTGGAGGAGCCGGAGACAGATATTTGGGCTATGTGGATCGAAATGTAAAAGTTGTGGCACTCCCCAATTCCCGGCACAGAGAATATGTGTAAATCCAGATTGTCTGGCGGTTGATCAGATGGAAGACTATCTTTTTTCCAACAGGAAAGGGACTCTCTTCACCTATACTGCGGACAACCTGGCATACAGTGTGAATCCACCGGCAATTTATGGTTTCGTGAATTTTGAAGGGGGTGGCAGGTTCTGGTTTGACATGACCGATGCAGACCTCGAATCTGTCAAGGTTGACATGCAGGTGGAGATGACTTTCCGCAGGAAGTACGTTGATGAGCAGAAGGGGATTCACGGTTACTTCTGGAAAATGGTTCCCGTTATAGAATAGGGGATCTAGCCCCATTCCGGTAAGCTGTCCCGTCAGTAGCCGCTTGAAAGTTTCTGTAGCCCTGTATTAGCTGCTACTGATGGATGATGCAAGAAAGTAAATTCGGGGGAGGAACCCCCGATATGTAAGATATTAAGGAGGCAGAAATGGCTGATGGTATAAAAGATAAGGTTGCTATTATAGGTATGGGTTGCACCAGGTTTGGTGAACGATGGGAGGCAGGTTCAGAAGACTTAATGGTGGAAGCATTTCAAGAAGCTATTGAGGATGCAGGGATTGACAGGAAAGAAATCCAGGCAGCCTGGTTTGGGTCGTGTTTTGATGAGGTAAACGTAGGAAAGTCCGCAGCACCGTTGAGTATGGCATTAAAGCTGCCTTTCCTGCCCGTTACCAGGGTTGAGAACTTCTGTGCCACGGGTTCCGAGGCCTTGCGCGGGGCTGCTTACGCTGTTGCTTCCGGCGCATGCGACATAGCCCTTGCGTTGGGTTGTGAAAAACTCAAAGATACAGGCTATGGAGGTCTTCCGGATATGGCTATCCTCTTGGGAACGAAGAACCGGCTGATCATGCCTGGGCTGACTGCACCCGGGGGATTTGCCATGATGGCTACAAGATACTTTGCCAAGTATGGTATCGATCCGGAAGAGGGGAAAAAGATACTGGCGAGGATATCTATAAAAAGCCATAAGAACGGGGTAAAGAATCCGAAGGCGCATCTGAGAACAGAAGTGACGGAAGAACAGGTCTTGAAAGCCCCAATGATCGCCTGGCCTCTAGGCCTGTTTGACTGCTGTGGAGTGAGTGACGGGGCTGCTGCAGCTATTTTGTGCCGTGCCGACATGGCGAAGAGTTTCAGACCCGATCCTGTCCGCATCAAGGCCCTCCAGATTGCAATAAGTTCAGGAGAGGAACTGATGTACACGAAATGGGATGGTAGCTATGTTGAGACAGGCTTCCGATGTGGAGCAAGGGCATATGAGGAAGCGGGGATAAAGAACCCCAGAGAAGAACTGAGTTTATTTGAGGTTCATGACTGCTTCTCTATTACTGAGCTTGTGACCTATGAAGACCTGCAAATATCACCCAGAGGCAAGGCAGGAGATGATGTTAGAGATGGGTTCTTCGACTTAGACGGGAAGATTCCCTGTCAGTCTGATGGTGGTTTGAAGTGTTTTGGTCACCCCATAGGGGCTAGCGGACTGAGAATGATGTATGAGATATACAAACAGCTTCAGGGAAAGGCAGGAGAAAGGCAGATAAAGGATCCCAAGATAGGGCTTACCCACAATATGGGTGGTTTTCCGGCTATGAATCTCATCAGTGTTTGCATCGCGGGTCTTTAGATAAAAGAAGACAATGTCCTGGGCACATAAGTAGTGTTGGTGTATGCATGGTTAAAGATGGGTTTTCTGTTTGAGGGTTCTGAAAAGTCTTCCTTTTCAGAACCCTCTGTGAAGAGAGTTGGCAGTTAATGATAAAAGGGATAAGGAGGGAAATATGCAGTACCAGTTAACGGAAGAGCAGCTAATGCTGAGAGATAGTGTGAGGAGGTTGTCTCAAGAAAAGATCGCTCCCCGGGCTGAAGAAATCGACAGGACAGGTCATATTCCCGATGATATTGTAGAATTATTCAGGGCAAATGGTCTTTTGGGGATACCATTCCCGGTTGAATTTGGGGGAGGCGGTGGTAGTTTTCTGACTTTTATAATAGTTGTTGAAGAACTGGCAAAGGCATGTTCAAATTGCTGTATGCTGGCAGGGGTCCAGGACTTGGGTGCACAACCCATAGTGATAGCCGCTAGTCCTCAGCAAAAAGAAAAGTATCTTACCAAGATAGCCACCGGGGAATGGTTTGTTTCATTTGGTCTTACAGAACCATCAGCCGGGTCGGATAGTGCATCTATGAAAACTAAAGCTGTTCTCGATGGTGATAGCTATGTGTTAAATGGAACAAAGTGTTTTATAAGCAATGCAGACAGGGCAAATGTTATAACTATCTTTGCCAAGACGGATTCTCAGTCCCCAGGGGTAAAAGGGATAAGCGCATTCATAGTGGAGAAGAACAGCCCGGGCCTCTCCATTGGTAAGAAAGAAGAAAAAATGGGTAATACAGCTACACCTGCGTGTGAGGTTATAATGGAAGATTGCAGGATTCCTAAAGAGAATATCCTGGGACAGGAAGGTCAGGGGTTTTACATAGCTATGGAGACTCTGGATAAGACCCGTCCTATGGTTGCCGCTGCTGGTGTGGGACTTTTGGCGGGTGCTTTAGATTATGCTATAGAATATGCCAAGGAAAGGATACAATTTGGCAAACCCATTGCAACCTTACAGGCTATACAGTTTAAACTGGCAGATATTGCAATGGAGCTGGAGGCGGCAAGACAACTGACATACAAAGCTGCTTCTCAAATAGACGCGGTTACTGCCGAACCAGGATGGCAGAAGATCAAATCAAAGAGACTGGAACTGTCCAGATTGGGGGCTATGTGTAAGTGCTTTGCTACGGATGTAGCCATGAGAGGAACTATTGAGGCAGCTCAGGTTTTAGGGGGTTACGGCTATATGAAGGATTATCCTATGGAGCGACGGATAAGGGACGCGAAATTGTTACAGATTGTTGAGGGTACGAATGAGATACAAAGGAGCGTAATTGCAGGTACCCTGTTAGCTTAAAAAAGTTGACTTAACAGATGGCTTTGTAAAAAGTCTATCTGTCCGCCTCTGGCAGATTACTTTGCCATCCCAATTTTGACTTTTTACAAGTCCATCAAATAGAAGGGAAAATAAAAAGAGAAAGGAAACAAAAATGGCTTATGCTTTAGAAGGAATAAAGATACTGGATCTGTCCAGGTTGCTGCCTTTTAATTACTGTACCTTAATGCTGGCTGATTTGGGAGCCCAGGTTCTTAAGATAGAAGAACCGAAAATAGGGGATTACATGAGATGGATGCCCCCTAAATTAAAGAAAGAAAGTGCAGTATTTTTAATGGCGAATCGTAACAAGAAAAGTATGACCTTGAACCTCAGAGAAGAAAAGGGAAAGGAGATACTTCGCCAGTTAGTCAAAGAATACGACGTCCTTTTTGAGAGTTTTAGGCCCGGGGTGATGAAGCGGTTGGGGGTGGGTTATGATGATTTGAAAGAGATAAACCCCAGACTCGTTTTTTGTTCATCTACAGGTTATGGTCAAGATGGCCCTTATAAGGATAGACCGGGGCATGATATGAACTATATCAGTGTGGCTGGTATCCTTGAAGCCACAGGCCGACACACAGGAGCACCGGTGATACCAGGGATACCCATTGCAGACATGAGTATAGGCATATTCTCTGCCTTTTCAATTTTAGCAGGTATCATTGCTAGGGATAGGACGGGCAAAGGGCAGTACATTGACGTATCAATGACCGACTGTATGGTATCTTATAATATGATGAATATTGCCAGTCTTATTGCAAGCCTACGGTCTCATAGTTCAGAGACGCTGGGTATTACGGGAGAGACCCCCTGCTACAACGTATTTAAGACAAAGGATGGGAAGTTCATCTCTCTGGGCAATATCGAGGACAAATTCTGGATTAACCTTTTGAAACTGATCGGTCGAGAAGATCTAAAAGAATACCAGTTTGCTATGGGAGAAGGTCAGAAAAAAGCCATGGATGACTTACAGAAGGTCTTTCTCTCGAAGACCAGGGAGGAATGGCTAGGACTCTTTGAAGGGAAGGATATATGTTATGCCCCTATAAATAATGCAGAAGATATGATGGCGGACCCCCACGTTAAACATAGAGAAATGTTGCTAGAGATGGAACATCCTGTAGAAGGCAAGGTAACGACGGTGGGTTTCCCATTTAAATTCTCTGAAACACCAGGAACGATAAGAACACCATCTCCGACATTAGGTCAGCATACAGAGGAAATTCTAAAGAGTTTGGGCTATAAAGACCAGGATATAAAAGGGATGATAGAAAAAGGGGTTATCTAGGCTATCTCTTTTATTCAAAATCCATTCTCATAGTGCTTTGAATTTTTCCTGATACTCATCAAATTGTCATTGCGGAAGCAGGAATCCAGTCTTTTTAAGGTGTCTTGGGATTCTGTGCCTGCACAGTACTCGATACGGGGGCAAGCCTGTACTGACAAAGGCGGCATTTTCAAGGGTCTTGTAGAGAGACCATGTTTCAAAACATAATTTTGGGATGACACAAGCGATGAATATTACTCTAAGAGCATTTTGTTTAAGTATATATTTTTTTATTTTTACCGTCTCTCATTTAAATGCAGAAGACTCATTTAAATACCCCATCAATTCCCTGAAAGAATACAGATCTTCGAAGAAACTCACCCTATGTAACGAGACAGTTCCGCTGGATAATCAGAGTGTGTGGGAAATGTTAGACAGGGAATTTGTTGTATCCGTTGGGAACATACCTCAAGTCGTGATGTGGCTTAAAAGATCCAAGAGGTATTTCCCGTACATCGAAGCCAGACTCACAAAAAAAGGTCTTCCAGAGGATTTAAAATACCTGGCAGTAATTGAAAGTTCTTTAATAAAATACTCTTATTCTGCAAAAGGCGCAGCAGGGTCGTGGCAGTTTGTAGATGGAACAGCAAAAAGGTACAATTTGAGGGTTAATGAGTGGTTTGACGACAGGCTGAATTTTTCTAAATCAACGGATGCAGCAATAGACTATCTAAGCTATCTTTATGAAACCTTTGATAGTTGGGCATTGGCCTTTGCTGCCTATAATTGTGGTGAAAACAGGATTAAAAAGGAGATAAGAGAGCAGGGGGTGAATAACTATTACAAGCTGAATCTGCCTTTAGAGACAGAACGGTTTGTCTTCAGGATACTTGCTGCGAAGATCATCCTTTCCAACCCCGAGAATTATGGATTTGACCTCGATGAAGATGAATATTACAATCCTACTGAATTCGATGAAGTATGGGTTGATATACCTTTTAATGTCCACATAAGGGTAATTGCTGAGGCGGCAAACTCGTTTTTTAAAGAAATAAAAGAATTAAATCCTGAAATACGAGGATATTATCTGCCCCCGGGTAAGCATTTGATAAGAATACCCAAGGGAAATTCTGGACTATTTACAGAGAATTTTAAGAGGTGGTTAGAAAAATAGAGTTTTTATGCCCTTTCTTACCTTTATTGTCAAAGAAGAACCTTTTCGCTTAAAGATCACCTCTGTATTTAACCCCTCCTGTGTTATCAAGATCACGATAATTTTCGTAAGTTTTGTTGATATTATTTATACCAGTACGCCGATAGTAAGGAAGGAGCCTGATTTGTTACGAAGTGAGATTAGAGACCGTCTTGAAGCTACTCCTTTAAAAGAAACTAAAAAGTGGCTATTTGATGGTTTTCATCTGGAGGACAAAAAGAAAGAAGAAATAATAACAAGCCTTTATTCAGGCCACCACTTGCTTATTCTTGGGCCCCCGGGAAGTGGAAAGACGGTGCTGGCAGAGAAGATTAGCAATATTCTTGGTGATATAGAGGTTATAAAAGACTGCCCCGTAAATTGTTACCCCCAAAGGCCCCTTTGTCCCTGGTGCATGAATAGGAAAATGGAATTGGAGATAGAGCTTCAAGTTATACCTGCTTCTCAAAGAGTAAAGAGGGTTCAGGGAAGTCCTGAGTTGCTTCCAGAAGACTTGATAGGTGGGCTGGATCCCGAGGCTGCTATTATTTACGGACTCCATGACATAAGAGCATTTACGCCGGGTAAACTCCTGAGGTCCAATGGAGGATTTTTGCTTTTAGACTTTGTAGACAGAATACCGGAAAGGGTATTGAATGTTGTTCTCAACGCTCTGGAAGATTCCATAACTATTGGTGGCTACGAAGAAAGAATTCCTCTGGATACCTTAATCATTGCTACAGGTGGAGAAGGGGCATTGAGGTCTCTGCCTATAGATATGATTGATCACTTTGATATTGTAGAACTATATTATCTTCAAAACCGTGGAATAGAGGGACAGATTCTCTTCGATGGAAAAGATCTGGATGATAGCCTAAAGGATAATATAATGAGAATTGTCCACAAAACAAGAGATCATCCTGATATAAAAAGAGGCGTTAGTACAAGAGGGGAAGTCAAATTTGCTGAGTTGATCCCGATATACAAGCGTATAAGCTCAAAAAAGGAGAATGAAATCCTTAAAGCAGCTTCAAGAGTCTCCTTGCCTCACAGGATAACCATAGCCCCTCATGCAGAAGCCGTAAGGGAGCCTGATGAGATTATTGGGGAGATAGTAGATGAAGTCCTATATGGCAGTGATAAAAAGAAATATGGTATTGTTCTGACCGAGGAAGAGGTTAGAGATCTTATCGAAGAGATAATGCGGGTTGAGAGATTCAAACAACCTCTAAAACTGGGGTATTTTGACTTATTACTAAAGAGGATCCATAGGTTTCCAGAATCTAAACTTGCTGAAATACACAAAAAGGCGGTAGAGCGGCTCGATGAGGATATTCAATCGGGGAATAGAAAGGATATAACGGAAGACCTCCTCTGGGAGATAGAAAATGTACGGAAAAATAAGGACAAAATGTTTGAAGAGTACAAAAAAAAGTTGGAAGAACTTGCCCTTAAGGAGACTCTGGATATGCTTGAGGACAAAAACGTCCTTGAAAAGAGTGGTAAGGGATGGGACATGACCAGGAAAGCAGTCACGATGCTCCTTGAAAAGTTGGTCCCGAAATACTGGGATTACTACAATTCATCAGGAGATGGGCGGCACAAAACTGGGAAGAGGTTGAACTTTGGTGACGGAAGGATAGTAGGTTTCAGGAGATACAGATTTGGTGACAGATACAGGGATGTGTCTATAAAGGATACTATCAGAGAAGCCATTAAAAATCGGCGTGATCATATAGCCAGAGAAGATATAATGGTAAAGAAAAGGGATATTAGAAAGAAGTTGGAGATTACAATAACCATAGACCTTTCAGGGACAATGTCTCAACTGGATAAACTGTGGTATGCAAAAGAGAGCGCTGTTGCACTTGCCTTAGCCTGCACCCATTATAAAGACAGGATTGGTGTGGTAACTTTCTCAAATATGGCTGATATAGTGGTAGAAATTACTGGTAATCCGTATTTGGTTGCAAAGAAGGTTTTAGACCTGGAACTTCATGAAAATGCCTTCACTAACATCGGGTATGGCATTTCAAAGTCCCGTTCCCTTTTAACTCAACACAAAAGGGGAGAAGTGAAACAGCATATAGTTCTTGTTTCTGATGGAGATGCGAATGCCCCCAAACCTTTTCCTGAAAGATACTGTCTGGAAGAGGCTTCGAAGACTATTAGAAAAGGTATAACTATATCATCTATCTGTATTAATGAGAAATCGGCAAATCCATGGCTTATGAGAGAAATTTCCAGGATTGGGAAAGGAAGAATTTACGTTATCGGCGGGGCAAAGGAACTTACCCCGGCATTGCTTGAAGAAAGGAGCTATCTTTAACCGTATGTAAAAACCTGCTTATATTTGGCAATACCTGGTTTTATATTTAAGTACCTTTAGTATCTCCAAACGTTAGAATCTATACTTTTTAGATTACTTTAACCGCAGTAAACTAGACCTTGTTTACGTTTTTAGCCACAGGTCCCCGGTTGCTCTCTTCAACTTCAAAACTTACCCGGTCACCTTCAGCAAGGCTCTTGAATCCGGTCGTGTTGATGGATGAATAGTGGACAAAAATATCTCCACCTTCGTCCTGACTGATAAAACCGTATCCCTTTTTGTCACTAAACCACTTTACAGTTCCCTCTACCAAAGCAATGGCCTCCTTTATAAAACTTCTATGATCCCAAAACTCAGGTCGCAACTCTGACAAAGGGATAATCTTTGTGAGTGTAACCGACCCGTGAACCAACTAAATTAATTATACGGATCATTTAATATAGCATCCTTTATAGCGAAATAAGGGTTCTGTGTCAAGCAAAAAATAGCATGTGCCATGGCATTTCATCACCTAATGTTGTTTAAATCTTTCACAATCTTTGCGCTGGCTTTTAGACTATTGATCCATGTTTGAAAGATCTCTTCTTTTTTCTGTTCAATAAGCACTTTCTTGAGCCTATCCTTCACCGAATTAAATTTTTCTTCATCTGCATCCTTTTTACTTTTCAATTTAACTATAAAGTAAGTATCGTTAGTATGGAACACCCTGTTAGCATAGGGATTATTTGGGGTTAAAGAGAATGCATATTCTTTAATCTCTTCAGAGTATCCAATGTTTGGTATGATACTGTCCCCTCTTTTAAAAAACCCTGTTTCTTCAACCCTTAATTTATTTTCAGAAGTTAGGTGTTCCCATTTTTTACCCATCCGTAACTCTTCTACTAATTCTTCTGCCTTTGCTTTGGCCATAGCATTTCCTTTTTCATTTTGTACATCTTTTTTTACCCCATCTTTGACTTCGTGGAGTTCGGGTATTCGAGGTTCTACCCTTTCAACCACCTGCAGGATGTAATTTATACCCGAGGATTTTATCAACTGACTTATCTCACCCTTTTTAAGAGAAAAAGCGGCATCAGAAAAAGGCTTATTTCTGCCCAGTTCCTTTATGCTTTCTCCTATAGCGAAGAAGCCTGTCTCATGTAAATCCATCTTTATATTGAAGGCAAGTTTCTTAAGGTTTCCTCCTTCATTAATCATTGCATTAACGTTTTCTGCTTTCTCATCTGCCAATTCCTGTGCCCTTTCCTGCCTCAATATGGAAACAATCTGTGACCTTGCCTCCTTTAAAGGCATGGTTCTTGAATTTAGAATCTTTTCAATCTTTAGTATGTGAAAGCCGAAAGGACTCTTAATAATTGGGCTAACTTCTCCTTTCTTAAGGGAAGATATAGCCTCTCTGATCTGTCCCATTAAACTTTTTCTATCTATATAACCTAACTCTCCGCCCTTCTTTGCCGAAGGATCATCTGAGTATACCCTGGCTAATGTGGCAAAATCTGCCCCCTTTTGTATCTCAGAAAGAACCTTTTCCGCTTTCTTTCCCGCCCTCTTAACCGATTCAGGATCATCATCAGCAAAACTTCTGATTAATATATGTCTTGCCTGTATTTTCTCTGGCAGAGTAAACTTTTCTGTGTTCATTTGGTAGTAATCATTTATATTATCTTCTGTAATCTGGACTTTGGGCTCATAGTTCTTTGGATTAAAACTCAAATACTGAACGTTTACCTTCGCTGGTGTTTGGTACGCTTCTTTGTGCTTTAAAAAATAATCCTTTGCTTCCTCATCTGACACCTTTACCTTGTCTGTAAAAGAGGAGGCTGCTAACCTGATAAATTCGATATTAACACCTTCATTCTCTAAGGTGTAGACATCCAGTACTTCCCTGTCAGATATTTTTGCACTATCTTTTATGACCCATTCAACCTTCTTTATCAAGATGTCCCTTTTTTGAGATGCTTCAAATTCCTCGGGTGTCATCCTGTGGTATCTCAATAAGTTTACATACTGGTAATGATTAAACCTCCCGTCTTTCTGAAAGGCAGGGTGATTCATAATTGATTCTTTGAGTTCTTTCTGAGTTACTTTTAAATCCAGCCTATCTGCTTCCTGTATCAAAAGGGCCCTTTCTATTAAACCTTCCAGAGCCATTTCTTTGAGATTTAGCTGATCAATCATTTTTTCAGAGAGATCATTCTTGTAGATATCCTGATATCTCTTTAACAGATTTTCATAGGTTTCTCTGTATTCTTGGATTGTTATGGGGTTATTGTTGACAGTTGCTATTCTATTGCTTTTGTCCTTGCTAAAACTCCCGATTCCCCAAAAGACAAAAACTAGTATTACAGCAAAGAGGGCTATCTGTATGAACCAGGATCTAGCATGTTTTCTCATTAGATCAAGCATATTATTTACCTTTCGTGTGATTAATCTTTCTTAAATTTGGGCATATATCAGATTAGTAATTTTACCCATTGTCACAAAAAAAGCAACTTTTTTATGACTGAAACTTCAGATGCTTATTATCTTGACAATCAGGCAAAAAAATTGGTAATTGAAAGGTTGTTTTAAAAGAAAATAAATTTGTCAATAAAGATCCTTTGAAGGAATGCCTATGAAGGTAAGATGCCCTAGATGTGGGAAGAAGGTTGAGTGGGAGGCAAATCCATTCCGTCCCTTCTGCTCTGAGCGGTGTAAGCTGATTGACCTTGGCAGATGGTTTGACAGTGGTTATGTCATCTCAGGGCAGTCTATCAATGGAGATAAAAATGATAAGGAAGAAAAAGATCCTTAGAGCTTTAAAGGAAATTGTTTAGTGGATTATGTAACTTTAATAAGCGGTGGATTCTCAAATTGTTATCTTATTTCAGAGAAAGATGTTTTAATCCTTGTTGACGTGGGATCTTCTGAAGAGGTGAAAAATATAGTTAGATGCATTGATGGGCTCTCTCCTAAGGAAAAATGCCCGATCGTTATATTCTCAACCCATTTTCATATAGACCATGTATCAGGGATATCATACCTGTTAGATAAATTACCTGGCGCTGAAGTGGCTTTCTATAAAAAGGTCAAAGATTTTTTCAATAGAAAAGAAAAGATATGCATTCCTCCTGTTGGAGCATGGTTTGGGAATCTTCCTCCTGTATATTTGAAATTGGACCGTCACATCCCATCTCTTCTCGAAATTAAACTGGATGATAAAGTGGGGATACCTTTACCATTCTTGAGAGAAAAGGTATCTGTGAGGTACAAGGTTCATCATTGGCTCGGAGATGGTGACACTATACCCTATACCCTGGATTGGAGGGTTATCTCAACCCCAGGGCATACCACTGACAGTGCCTGTCTGTGGCATGAAAAGAAAAATATTCTTATTTCGGGTGATACTATTCTGAATATGGATGGAAAAGGGGAATTAAACCTTTTTTGCTGTAACTACAACCAGATAAAGAGATCTTTTAATGATATAAGGGCTTATCTCAAAGTGAAAAGTCTTTACCCCGGGCATGGCTACCCTATTGTATGCGGTGATGACCTTTTGTCAAGGGTGAAGGTTCTGAAATAGGCGTGTATGTGAGGTATATTATAGACTGCTTTTCTTTCTCTTCTTCCAAATGTGATATACTACAGTTAAACCTATCACTAAAGAGAGAGAGATAATGATTAGCACATCCGCTCTCTTAACTACTTTGATTACTACGTCGATATTTGCACCAAATAAATACCCTATGAATACCAGTACTGGAACACTTATCAAAGCAGCCAGGGTGTTTATAGTAATAAAATGAGACGCCTTCATCTTTAGAATCCCTGCGGTAACAAAGGCAACGACACGGAACCCCAGGATAAATCGTGCCATGAAAATTGTCTTGCTACCATGTGCCTTAAAAAAGTTTCTTGCGTGAGTTAGCTTTCTCTCAGAGATTACCCTCACAAAATGGCGATGTTTTATTACGCTATCACCCCATCTTCTTCCCATAGAGAATACTGCAATATCTCCCAGTATAACACCGAAAAAACAGACTATAAAGGTAATAGTTAAGTTGCTGAAGCCACCATATGCCAGGAATCCACCTCCAATGAGAGCTACATCTTCTGGTATAGGTACCCCCAAACCAGCTAAAATCAGAACAGAAAATAAAGCAAGATATATGAAAAGTTCAGAATGAGTTGCCAGAAAAAGGAATAAAATATCTAATACTCCTGGATTACTGACCATTAGGTATATTCCCCTTAATTATTTTTATAGAAGTATAGGTTAATATTTAAACAGATTTAAATTGAGTTGGCAAGCATTTTTGTTAGAATTTTTCAAACTAGTGAAAATAATCAAGAGTTCCCTTAACGTCTCCTGTTTCAAATACAACAGCATGTAATCTGTCTTGTCGTTGTCCCGGGTTGATAGAGATAGTATCTCCTATCTCTTCCATAAATATCCCTGAAATCATAGGTGATTCATGAATGTGACCGTGAAGGGTGAGATAAGGCTGATGCTTCGCAATGAAATTTCTTATTGATTTGCTTCCACATGAGGTTCCGTTGAAAAGTCTATCTAAAGCGGTATTATGAGGAGGAGCGTGCATAACATATATGGTCTTTTTGGGGTCGCTTATATGGGCTAAGAATTTCATGTCTTCTTCTATGGTTTTTTCTTTCCCTATTACCTCATAGAGGTCTATCTGGTTCATACCATGTTTAGTACTCAGAAAAGATCTTCGGGGACTTTCGGCAACCACCTTATCATTAGTGTCAAATCTTTCCCAGTCCTTTAGGGAAAAAGGCGTGATAGGCACATATCCATATCCCACAAGGTGAATTTCTGCATCTAAAATATGATGTCTTTTGTGAAGAAGGTTTATTATTCCTTCCTTTTCCATTCCCTCAAGAAGGTCCATATTGGCTGCTGTATCATCATTCCCCATCATTAGATAAATACCCAGGTTTGGTTTAGTGTTTTTTAGTTTTGAAATATAGGGATAAAGGAACTGCTTTATAAAGTCCCTTTGGTTATAAATGCGGTCATGAAAACCAGGTCTGTTTGGGATCAAGTCTCCACCAATAATGAGGTGGTCTACCCTCTGTTTTCTCTGTAGCTCAAGGAGTTTTTGGTAGTGTTCCTCATCTACATGGAGATCGGATGTGTAAAGTACCTTCATAGCCAGTCTGCCTTCATATTATTGTAGTGATGGTACCATAAATCTGCCGTCTAATAAAGTAATTATTGGAGAAATCCAGGGTTTTTCTACAGGCTCAACGCTTAAGTTCATCCGCCGAGTTTACGAGGACGGCTGAAGCAATATGTTTGCCAAATAGTGCTTAAACTTGATTTTCTACTTCAACGGACAGTTTCAACCCAACGCTATGAAGAACAGAACTCAAACTTTTTAATTTTGGATTACCTTGTGTTGAAAGAATTCGATAAAGATTTTCACGGTTCAGTTTCGTTTCTCGTGCTATTTCAGAAATGCCCTTTGCGTTTGCAACGTCTTTTAACGCCATTAAAAACACTTCCTGGGAACCATCTTCCAATGCGGCATTTAAATATTCTGCGGCCTCAACAGGATCGAGAAGATCTTCTCTGAGGTTAGTTTCGTATTTTTCTGTTACTTTTTTCATTTTGCTCTCCTTTGGAAATCGGCCCAATATGCTTGAGCCAACTGAATATCTTTTGACTGAGATTTTTTAGAACCTCCGCATAGTAAAATCACGATGGTCGTCTCCGATTTTCCATAATAAACCCGATATCCTGGACCATAATCCACTCGCAACTCATTCACTCCTTTTCCAACAGGTTTGCAATCACCAAAGTTTCCAAGTCTTACACGATTCAATCGAACTCGAATCCGCGCACGTGCGAATCGATCTTTCAGTGAATTAAGCCAGTTATGGAAGGGGTTTTCTCCGTCTTCGGTTAAATATTCGAGAAGTTCTATTTTGGAATCACCCATAACTATATTGTAGCTTTAAAACAACAAATGTCAAGTGTTTTATTAGGGCGTACGAGTAAAATCAGCCGGAGCTGTAAGCGATCGGCTGGATTGCTTTGTTGGGTTGTCAAATCCTTTTGATTTCAATTGCATATCTGCCTTTTTCGACTTTCGTCTTGGCTCGTTGTTCCATCGATGCAGTCCGCACGAAGTAAAACTTCCGCCCCGGCATATTATTTAATTTTGTAAGGGTGTCGCGTATATGCGTATCGATTGTCCCTACGGGCTTTTCAGAAGCAGTAATTTCTGCGGAAATCACTATTTCACCGCCTCTGATGGCTCTTAGGTCGGGCTCCGAATTATCGCCAGTTTGGCGGGGGTTCCAGTACCAGTCAATCTGCTGATCGGGAAACTCCGTGCTTTGAAGCAAACGTGCAGCTCTTAGAATCATTTCCTCATGCTGTATTTGGTTAATGTCTTCGTATGCGACCTGTCGTAATTTGTTCAAGACACTGGCACCGTCGGTAGCAGATGTCACATCCTGGCTGGTAATCCCTCGGACGGACTCAAGACACCGTCGGATATCAGAAAGAATTCTTTGTTCTGTCTCGGTGAAATTATGAATATGTTCCATTTTGTGTAACAAGGTAATCAGCCGTGAGCGATAGCGAATCGGCTGGATTAACAGGTTGTGTGAGGTATTTTATGTATTTAATTCTCTGTAAATTTAAGAATAGCCTGGATCTGACTTATGGATGTTTGAATGTCTTTAGCAGACAATGGCATATGTTTATCAAGGTCTGTTTTGTGTGTATAACGGTCGCAATGATATTCATCCCATGCTTTGTTGAAGGAATCGAGTTCATCCCCTTCAAGGAAAAACCTAAATTCATTAATTGCAGCTTGATGCCTTTCAAGGGCAACTTTCAATATGTGGGGAATTTGAAGAAAGTGGTATTTCTCCGAATGTTGGAGTTTGGCAAGTTCAGGATTAAAAGCATCACGCAAACGCATCCCAGCAAGTTTTCTATTGTTGATATGAATAAGCTCAATGGCGTTTCGATGGGTAGCGTCAATAGCTTCCAAGGCTCTATCACGAGCCAACCGATCGCTAACAATTTCACGAATTATCCATCCGATAATTGCTCCAATGGGAAGGGCAATAAAAAACTCAAGCATTGGCATTACCTCTGTATTGGGTTTAGTATAGGTGCCTGGTTAATGATTTTTTATTATGCCATTTTGCCTTTATTATTTCACACACAACGATTAAAATACGTAATACTTAATTCCCGTACTGACACACATAACTTTAATGAATTTTATACCTACTGCTAATAAAAGTCAAAAATTATTCTTGAAAATATACCGATGATATGTTTATTATCATAAAAAACGTAATCCGCATAAAATCATCCTTTTATCAAGGGGCTGTTCAGTGACCAATATTTTGCCCGATTTCCAAAAATATCTTGTTGAATATAAACTGGCGCTGAAAGTCCATGTTCCTTTTTATGCCCTCTGGGCAAGTAAGTTCCTTTCTTTTTCCAATGAGCATCAGGACAAGAACCTGGATTTAAGAATAAAGATATTTCTTGACTCCCTTGAAAGAGAAAAGAAGTTGCAGGGCTGGCAGGTGGAACAGGCAGATAACGCTATCAGGCTTTATATCAATCATTTTCTTTCCGGTGACACATCGTTATTATCACCAAATGCGGAATTCATTTCTCAGAACAGATTTCCTGATTACCAGGGAACACGGCAGAAACTCCGGGAGGCTTTAAGAATCAAGCATTATGCATACAGTACAGAACGGAGCTATATGGAATGGTTCAAGCGGTTTTACAATTACGTGACAGGTACAAAAGGTAAGCATTGGCAAAAAGACGGAGCTGATGAGACGGATCTGAGGGATTTCCTGAGCCACCTTGCCATAAGGCAAAGAGTATCATCATCCACTCAGAATCAGGCATTCAATGCTCTGCTGTTTCTATTCCGGGACGTGCTGAAGATTAATCTTCATGATCTCAGCAAAACGGTGCGCGCCAAAAGGGGGCCCAAGATACCAGTAGTGCTGACACAGGAAGAAGTCAAAGGACTGCTTAGCAAATTAGGGGGCAAGGATCTGCTCATCATTCAACTGCTGTATGGTACAGGTATGAGGTTAATGGAGCTTGCACGGCTGCGGGTTCAGGATATTGATTTCGGATTAAATTCCATTATTGTCAGGGCAGGCAAGGGGGATAAAGACAGGATGACCGTTATGCCCGAAGCGGTTAAAGAAAGCCTGAAAGAACATCTGTGTCACGTGATGAAGATTCATGAAAAAGACCTTGAGAAGGGTTACGGTGAGGTACATCTGCCGGAAGCTCTCGACCGTAAATATCCGAACGCGGCAAAAGAATGGGGCTGGCAGTATGTCTTTCCCGCCGCTTCGCTTTCCGTTGATCCTCGGTCCGGCAAGGTGCGCCGTCACCATATCAGTCCCAGTTCAATTCAGAAAATAGTGGCAGGGGCGGTAAGGAAGGCTGGGATTGTGAAGCATGCCAGTGTCCATACCCTGCGCCACAGTTTTGCTACCCATCTTTTGATGAACGGTGTTAACATCCGCGAGGTTCAGGAACTTCTCGGTCACAAGAACGTTGAAACGACCATGATTTATACCCATGTCCTCAGGAATATGTCGAAAGCGCCGATGAGTCCGCTGGATACCCTCTTACGCCACAGGGAGGAGCAGACTGAACATGGAAACGGTGATACGATATGATGACAGGAAAAGTTCAAAACACTGCGGCCATTGATTTCAATCCCCAGTTCCGGCACGCTCTGGGCTTAATGGAGAATACCAAGTGGCTGATAAAGAAAGCAGGAAAGGGCTTAATTTAAAAAGCTCAGAGAATTTCAGTTAAAAAAGTGTTGACTTTCTTTCTGGTTGAAAATAAATATAAGGTAAAGAATACGAGGAGTACTTGAGCAAGAGAACAATATAATTAAGTAGGAGATAGATAGAGGGGATAAAGTATGGATTTTGAACTCAGTAGTGAACACCTAAGTTTGAAGGAGAGTGTTGCCTCCTTCGTCAAAAAGGACCATTCATTTGATCGTTTGAGAACACTGCGTAATGATCCGTTGGGATACTCCAAAGAGGTATGGAAAAAAATGGCCGAACTGGGGTGGATGGGGCTTATATACCCTGAAGAATATGGTGGGCTTGAACTGGATTTTGCTTTTGTAATGGTGTTGTTGGAAGAATTCGGCAGAGGACTGTTGCCGGAACCCTGGATATCAAATGTATTGCTGGGGGGAAACCTTGTGCTGATGGGTGGTTCCGAATCGCAAAAGCATGAGGTGTTACCCGGGGTGGTTTCCGGTGACTTGATGATAACCGCCGCATATCTTGAAGATGATGGACGATACGATATCAATTTCTGTGCAACCTCAGCCGAGCAAAGAGGCGATGCATATTTCATTTCGGGCAAGAAAATATTCGTGCTCGACGGCCTCTCCGCTGACAGGTTCGTGGTTTCAACCCGCACATCCGGGTCAGTGGCAGATAAAGACGGCATTACCCTTTTTATGGTTTCCTCCCATGATGCCGGAGTAAAGATTACTCCTTTGAAGACAATGGATGGACGTAATGCATGTATCATGGAATTAAGAGACGTCTCAGTCTCTGGGAGCAATGTCATCGGTGAAGTGGGCCGGGGATATCCGTTGCTGTCTGAGGCAATTGATCAGGCAACTGCAGGCATTTGTGCGGAGATGGTCGGAGGAATGAAATCCAGTCTCGATTTGACGGTTGCGTATCTTTCCGAGAGGACGCAGTTCGGGAAGCCGATCGGGACATTCCAGACGCCTCAGCACAAGACAGCAGACATGTTTATTCAGAAGGAATTGGCAGTCTCTTCTGTATATTATGCCATTGCATCAATAGACGAAAAGACCGACGAGAGGGCATTGGCAGTATCCATAGCAAAGGCAAAGTGTTCTTCCGCTTATATAGAGATAACCAAGGCGGCTGTTCAACTGTTTGGAGCAATTGGATTCACGAATGAAGGAGATATCGGTTTTTTCCTCAGGCGGGCAAAGGTATCTGAAATCCTTTTTGGGGATACCGATTATCATCTCGATCGGTATACAAGACTAAGCGGTTATTAATTGAGGGGGTTAAAAAGATGAAAGTTTCCTATTCGAGTGATGAAGAAAGATTCAGGGAGGAAGTGAGGAAATGGTTTGAAGAGAATACCCCCCCTGATGTTAAAGACCAAACACTTGGCGGAAGTACCCTTGAACATGATCTGATGTTTAAGTGGCACAAGACTCTTTATGAAAAAGGGTGGATTTCTCCGGAGTTTCCTAAAGAAATGGGCGGTGCAGGTTTCAGTGAGACAGAACAATTTATCTTCAATTATGAGTATAGCCATTGCGGTGCGCCCAGGCTTAAAACCAAACTCGTTTCGCTCGGAATGTTAGCCCCGTTGCTGTTACAGCATGGAACCAAAGAACAACAGGATAGATTCATTCCCGACATGTTGTCCGGTAAGACCATTTGGTGTCAGGGATTTTCAGAGCCCAATGCGGGATCGGACCTGGCAAGTCTGAATTTGAAGGCTGTCCCTGAAGGGAATTACTTTGTTCTCAACGGGCAGAAGACTTGGACAAGCATGGCGGACCATGCGGATTGGATTTTCTTGCTTGTGCGAACTGATTCATCCGGAAAAAAGCAGGAAGGTATCAGCTTCTTGCTTGCAGATCTGAAAACCCCTGGCATAACTATACGCCCTATTGAGGCACTGACGGACCATGCGCCTTTCTGTGAGGTTTTCTTTGATGATGTTCGTGTCCCGAGAGAGAATCTGGTGGGTAAGATGGGTGAAGGCTGGAAACTTGCAGGGGCGCTCCTGCAACATGAACGGTTAAACGCCTTTCCAGTAGGCGAACTGATTTATGCCATCGAGACAGTCCGTAAAAACTCAGAAAAAACCATTTATAGAGGGAAACCACTGATGCAGGATCCCGTTTTCAGGAGGAAATTGGCCGCATTGGAGGTAGACTGCAACTCCCTTTTATATACCTTCTTCCGAATACTGTCGCAGTTAAAGGTCGGCTCGGCACCTGGTCCTGAGGCATCATTTTTAAAGGTTTATGGTTCCGAACTTTATCGGCGTGTAATGGACTTGAATATAGAGGCGGTAGGACCCTATGGCCAGTCCTGGTATAACCTTGAGGAGTTTGATAATTCCATACATCAGGCAACCATGGGCTGGATCAACTCAGCGAGTTTGACTATCTGGGGCGGCTCTTCAGAGATCCAACGAACAGTGATAGCAACCCAGGTTCTTAAGTTGCCCCGTAAATAGAGCTATTGTATCGGCTTTAGCCGATAGCAGTTGACTTTTGATAGACCTCTTTCTCCTCAAATACTTTTTTACTACAGATTATTAAGTTATTGCCCTTTACCTTTCTATAAAAACAGCTTCTGTATCCAGTATGACATGCTGCTATTTTCTGATCTACCTTTACCAGTATCGTATCCATGTCACAGTCGAAGAATATGTCCATGACCTTTTGTGTATGCCCTGAGGTTTCTCCTTTAACCCACATCTTGCCTCTCGAGCGGCTCCAGAAATGAACATTACCAGATTCTAAGGTTTTACTGACTGCCTCTCTATTCATATAACCAAGCATTAGCACTTCATTATTTTTGTAATCCTGAATAATGGCTGGTACCAGCCCCTTTTCATCAAATTTTATCTCATATACTAATCTCATATCACCTCACCACCTTTATTTCATCCTTAATCTCTATTATGCCATCTGTCAGTATTCTTGCAAAGATCCCTTCCTTTGGCATCACACAGTCGCCAGCCTCATAAAAGATAGCGCACCTGGTATGACAGACTTTGCCAATCTGGGTTACCTCCAGTAAGGCATGTTTGCCTACGGTGAGTTTCGTTCCAATGGGTAGCTTTAATAAATCAATCCCCTGTGTGGTTATATTTTCAGCAAAATCTCCAGGACCAACATCTAACCCTTTTTCTCTCATCTTTTGGATACTTTCAATAGATAGCAGACTGACCTGACGATGCCAATTGCCAGCATGGGCATCGCCTTCAAAGCCAAAGCCTTTGATTACTTTGCCTCTGTTTATATTTTCCTTCCTGGTGCCCTTATCTTTGCTGATGCAGACAGCAATCACCCTTCCTGTTGTAAGATTATTCTCCATGAGCATTAACTCTTTCCTTTGACATATCGTATGTTATACTACTTTTATTTCATTAATATTACAGACAGGCGGAACACCTGTCCTACCGTTGAGTAGGTTGGGCGTCTCGCCCGACATAATTACATTAAATGAAGGCAAATTGGCATTAGCTACTCAGAACTCCAAAAGAGGTCAAAAGCTGATGGAAGTATATGTCATCATCAGGCAATGTCAAGAATAATTTGCCGGGTTTTTAGGGTGGAAATAATTTGCCTTTCAATCCTTTTTTCTGTATTCTTGTAACGGTTCACGGATTCCAGTTAACGGGGATCAGGAAAAAGGAAAAATGGCTGATCGCTGACAACTGGCAACCGATAACTGAGGAAGAACTGAAAGCTTATCTGCAATGAGGTTTTTAAAATGAGTTGTATTAATAACAGGAACTTTAAATATCTTGTAATAACCATAATATTACTCTTCTTGCCAGTTTTACTCCTCTCGTGTACAGGCAAAAATAAAACTGAGGTAAAAGTAAGGATGGGGTACCTCCAGAGCGATTTGCATCAGCTAGCCGCTTTTGTTGCTTTTGAAAGGGGTCTTTTTAAGAAAGAAGGTGTTAGCATGGAGATTGGTGGTATCTTTAAGGCTGGACCGGAGGAGGTGAGTGCATTCGCTGCAGGCAGTTTGGATGTTGGTTATGTAGGCGAAGCCCCTGCGACAACATCTGTAGCCAATAACACAGCCAATGTAAGGGTTTTGGCTCAGGCCAATAAGGAAGGGTCAGCGGTGGTAGTGAATAGAGCCTCTAATGTCAAGAGTATCAATGACCTTCGGGAAAAGACCATTGCCATTCCGGGCTTCTCAACAGTACAGGATTTTCTCTTAAGAAAGACATTAATCAGGAATGGTTTAGGATTTAATGAAGTAAAAATCATAGTGATTAAGCCCCCGGAGATGATATGGGCATTGAAAGCAGGAGATATTGATGCCTTTATTGCATGGGAGCCCCATGTAGCAAAAGCCGTTACAAAAGGGATAGGGAGGATACTCGTAACTTCTCGTGATATCTGGGAACATCACCCCTGTTGTGTATTGGTGGCCGACTTAAAATTCATGGAGGAACACCCTGAATTGGTAAGAAAGATAGTAAAGGTCCACGTGGATGCAACGAATTATATAAAAAACCACCCTGAAGAGGCTGTAAAGATAGGAATGAAGTATACCGGAATGGATGAAGTCACAATCAGGCAGGCTGTGAAGAATATAGAGTTTGACTATGAACCTAGCATAGAAGGTGAAGTAGAATATGTGGATTTTTTGAATAGGCTTGGTTATATAAAGATAACAAGCCCAAAGACCTTTACCCGCACGTTTATTGACTCAAGGATTCTTAAGGAGATTATAAAGAGATGAGGCTTTCAAGATATATATTATTGGTTGGTATGATAGTTGTCTGGCAGCTTCTTTCTTACTTTGGTGTCATTCCAAGGTATAAATGCCCATCTCCGGCAGATGTACTTTTGGGGATTAGAGATCTTTTAATAGTGGGGTTACCACCGGGGTACAGACTTATGCAGCACATACTGGAGAGTCTAAATCGTGTCTTCTGGGGTTTTTTATTTGCAGCAATGATCGGTATACCCCTGGGCATAGTTATGGGCTGGTCAAAACCCCTTAAAAGGATGGTGGATCCTATAATAGAGATGTTAAGGCCTGTTCCACCTCTTGCATGGATACCAATTTCAGTATTATGGTTTGGGATTGGTATAAAATCGGCAGCCTTTATAATATTCTTAGGGGCATTCTTTCCAATTTTATTGAGCACCATGGCTGGAATAGTATCTGTGGATGTTTTACTGGTTGAGGCATCCCGTAGTTTAGGAGCAAAAGAAAAGGAAGTCCTATTTAAGGTTTTAGCGCCAGGGGCTATGCCTTTAATCTTAACAGGACTCAGGATTGGATTGGGTATTGGATGGATGACATTAGTAGCAGCTGAATTCACAGGGGTTAAAACGGGCTATGGGTTGGGTTATATGATTATGACAGCGCGGGATATCCAAAGACCTGATGATATTCTGGCCGGGATGGTGGTAATAGGATTATTGGGATACCTGATGGACAGGGTACTGAGATTGGTAGAAGCAGGGCTTCTTAGATGGAGGTAGGTTATCCCTATTGGTGTTTTGACCTCTCGTCCCATAATTTCTTTGCTGTTCTGGATAAGGCGGCTGGGACGTTTCTATTTTTAGACAAGAGGCGTAAATCCCGCTCCCGTAGGTTATTCAAAATATTCAAAGATATAGTAAGGGGAGTTAGAGGATTGTTAACTAACCCTACCTTTATCTTGTATTTACTCATCCATTCTCTGTTCTGAACTATAATCCGCAGGATTTCATCGGTTACACTTCTTGATTGAACGATTTGCTGAATCTCGCTCTCTGATATTTTGGGGCTCTTTATTACAGCAGTTGACACCAGTTTATTCGGGTCTCTGATCAAGAGACTCCTTGCCTCTTTATCTCCTTTAAGGGCAAGTTGAATCTTTTCAGGAACAGACATTATCTGAACCCTCTGATATAAGCTAAGGAACTTTTTCTCTTCTTTCCTTTCTTCCCCTTCTTCTCCTTCTTCACCTTCTTTCTCTCCCTCTTCCTTCTCTATTCCCTCTTTCTCTGTATCCTGGTCTGTGATTTCTTCTGGAGTTTCAAGATCAGAGATACGTTTGGTATCCTTAGCTGGATTTTCTTTATCCGTATTATCCTTGAAATCTTCGCTCATAACTAACTTGCTTTACTCTTTTTTGGCGGCTGTGACAACCTTTTCGCTGATATGTGCCGGCGCCTCCTCATAATGAGAAAACTCTATAGTAAACGTTCCTCTGTCTCCTGTCATTGAACTCAAATCAGGGGCATACGTTAAGACCTCAGCCATAGGGACCTGGGCTTTTATTATCTGGCTATTATCCCTTCCTTCCACGCCCAAAACCTTGCCTCTCCTGCTGTTTAAGTCTCCAATAATGTCGCCCATATTTTCATCTGGAACGGTAATATTCATATTCATGACAGGTTCCAATAGAACCGGGCCGGCTTCCAGACATCCTTTCTTAAATGCCATAGAACCGGCTATCTTAAATGCCATCTCAGATGAGTCCACAGTATGGAAAGACCCAAAGACCAATGAAGCTTTGATATCTACTACCGGGTATCCTGCCATTACACCCTCATTCATGGTCTCAATAATCCCCTTCTCTACTGCCGGGATATACTGTCTGGGGATTACGCCCCCCACTATCTTATCGACGAATTCAAAACCTGCTCCTCTGGGCATGGGTTCCACCTCTAACCATGCATCTCCATACTGTCCTCTCCCTCCGGACTGTTTCTTGTATTTCCCCTGTACCTTTGCTTTTCCACGGATTGTCTCTTTATAAGGAACTTTGGGCAATTTTAACCCTACCTCTACGCCGAATTTTCTCTTTAACTTCTCTAAGATAACCTCCAGATGAACCTGCCCCATTCCTGATAGTATGATTTCTTTGGTCTGTTCATCCCGATGAATTCTGATAGTAGGGTCCTCTTCTATAAGCTTATTTAAGGATATAGTAGCCTTTTCTTCATCTCCCTTGGTCTTTGGCTCAATAGCAAAAGATATTATTGGTGGTGGAGGGGTAACTCCTTCAAAGGTTATAGGGGCATTTTCATCACAGAGGGTGTTTCCTGTACTGGTATCTTTAAGTTTTGCCACTGCCACTAACTCGCCAACACCGGCAGAGTCTATTGGTTTTTGACTTTTCCCCTCTATCTGAAATATCTGTCCAATTCTTTCTTTTACTTTCCTGGAAGAATTGTATACCGTTGAATCAGAGTTCATAGTGCCAGAATAGATGCGAAATAATGTTAATTTTCCTGTATAAGGGTCAGCTATTGTCTTGAAAACCAGGGCAGAGAAAGGATCTTCCTCATTAGGCTTACGGACATCTTCCGCCTTTGTGGTGGGATTTTTGCCTTTATTTTCCCCCTTTTCCAGTGGGGAAGGGAGACAGTGAACAATCTCATCCATCAGGGGTTGGACTCCAATATTTTTCAAGGCTGAACCACATATTACAGGGACGAACTTCATATCGAGTGTTCCCTCCCTCAACCCCTGATACATGTCTTCAGAGCTCAGACTTTCCCCTTCTAAATACTTTTCCAATAACTTGTCTGATGTCTCTGCTATATCTTCTATCATCTTTCCCCTCAAATTTATAGCCTCCTCGCTGAGTTCTCCAGGGATTTCTTTTTCAGTATACTTTCCACTACCGTCGTTTTCATAAACCAGAGCTTTCATCTTCATCAGGTCTATAAGACCTCTAAAGGACTCTTCTGCACCGATCGGGATGTGAGTAATTACTGCTTTCTTTCCAAGGATTTTATTTATATCATCAAGAAGGTTGGAATAAGATGCCCTTTCCCTGTCCATCTTATTTATGAAGATTATTCTGGGAAGTCTGAATTCATCACAATACTGCCAGAGCCTTTCAGTCTGTACTCTTATGCCTGAGATTGCATCGATAACCACTACTGCCCCATCTGCCACATATAGAGAGTTTTTAGCGTCGTTACTAAAATTTGTATCTCCAGGGGTGTCTATTATATTCACCTTGTGTTTTTCCCAACCAAAATGGTGCAGGGATGAACTGATGGTAATTTTTCTCTTTATCTCTTCAGGTTCATAATCCATTATTGAGGTTCCATTATCAACTCTTCCCATGCGGTCAGTTGTCTTTGCATTGAAAAGCATCGCTTCTGCTAAGGAAGTTTTTCCGGCTCCACCGTGGGCTACAATACCTATATTCCTAAGTTTATTCACCTCGAGCTTTTTCATGAAATCTCCTTTTCAAAACAATGGGTGTCGATTTTTTAAAAAGGTCATTCTATTTTACTTCGTTTTGAAAAGTCAAGCCTAAATAGAAATATCCTTGATAAAAGCATTGACCATACAAACTACAAAAGCTGGCGGCATTCCTAAGTTAACTACCAGAGACTCAGATGGTTTCCTCTGAAAGACTTCCTGATTAAAATTTTACTTTGGGGGCTGCCTTTGCCTCTTCTGGAGCCTTGAAGAAGGCTGCCTCTTTAAAACCGAATATGTTTGCGAGGATGTTTGCTGGGAATGATCTTATCCTGATGTTGAATACTTTGACTGCCTCGTTATATCTCATTCGTTCTACGGCAATTCTGTTTTCGGTTCCGGCAAGTTCATCCTGTAGACGGATGAAGTTTTGGTTGGCTTTTAAATCAGGATACCTTTCTACAACTACCAGGAGCCTGCTTAAAGCCGTAGATAATTGATTATTTGCCTGAATTTTTTCCTGGACGGTTTTTGCCCCTCCAACGCTCGCTCTGGCCTCAGTTACCTGGATTAAGACCTCTCTTTCATGTTTGGCATAGCCCTTTACGGTTTCCACATAATTAGGGATCAGGTCATAGCGTCTCTGAAGCTGATTTTCCACCTGAGCCCACGCACCTTTTATTCCCTCTTCGAGGGTTACGAATCTGTTATACGTCCCCTTTACAAAAGAATAGGTTGAGATAAGAAAGATTACTATGATTGCTATTACTATAAGCGATATCTTACCTGTTTTAGTCATTTTTCCCTCCTGTTAAAATTAAGATTAGTTGTAACTATTCAGCCTTCAGTCTAATGTCTGAGGTCTATAGTCTTAATGTCTGGATCACATATCCATCTTATCGACAATTAATGAGAGCCGTCTTACCTCAGTTATATATCTGTGTATTAACCAATCCATCTCCCCTTTTGAGGATTTTTTCCCCTTATTCTTAACACCGAGAAGGGTTGAAAATAGCCCATGGTCCAGATCAAATTCTTCGCAGACACGAGAGACTGTATCTTCCCTTTTGACAGGCACTTCTATGTCTTTTAGATAGAGTAATGCCCTGAATATGGCGATGAAAGCCGGGATTGAGCTGACTATAAGGAGACTCAGATTTCTCACTCTTTTAGAGGCATCCAGGTACCCTTGCCTCAACTGTAGGAGTTTTGCCTTCAATTCTCTTTCACACTGTACTCTAAGGTTTCCTTTTTCAAAAGAAAGGTTCGCAAGCACGTCTTCTCCATAGACCAATATATGATTCATCTTCATATTCAAGAATTCGACAGGAAACGTGTCAAGAGAAGATGCTATATAAGACTTTGTTAAAAAGAGAGGAATACTTACCTTCCTTTTCCGCCATTTTGATAGAACTTCAAAGGATCTCTCCAGCGTATTTATCCCTTCTTCAGTTAAAACTATGAGAAAATTCAAATCTGATCTCTTAGGAACGTAGTCTCCGCTGGCTCCACTGCCGTAGAGAATTATAGACATGAGATCGTTGCCAAAGGCTGTCTGAAAGTCCTTTGTTATTTCCTGAAATATCTCTTTGGGTTCCTTTGGTATTTTTACCATCGCTCCATCTCCTTGTTTTAACTTTTAGAAACTGCCGCCGGCTCCACCACCACCACTACTACCGCCGCCAAAGCCACCGAAGCCTCCTCCAAAACCGCCAAAACTACCTCCAAATCCTCCTCCTCTGCCACCCATCATCATCAATAACAATAAGGGCAATATTCCGCCGGTTCTGGATCGGGCTAATATCAGGAAGAGTACTATGAAGAACAGGATGGGAAGAAATCCCAGTGCTGAAATTCGCTTTTTCGATACAGGCATTTTAACTATTGGCTGGTCATCCATGCCACTCAGTTTAACCCCAGCATCTTTGGCAATTATGGCAGCCAGTATGGTCAGACCATTCAATATGCCTTGCCCAAACTCGTTCTTCTTCAGGTAAGGTACCATGTAATCATCCCTTATTTGACCCACCAACCCATCGGGTAGGATTCCTTCTACACCGTAGCCTGTCTCAATTTTGAGTTTCCTCTCTTTTAAGGCAAGGAAAATCAAGACACCCTTGTCCTCTCCTTTTTTCCCTATACCCCAGGCTTGATAGAGATCATTGGCGTATATAGAATAGTCTATATCTCCCACAGTCTCCACTGTTGCAACGACTATGGAAGTTCCGGTCTTTTGCAAAACCTCATGGGACAATGATTCCATCTGTTTCTCGTAATCCGGGGAGATAATACCTGCTAAGTCATTGACTGCCCCTGTGGGCTTTGGATATTTTATCTCCGCTTTGGCTGTACCTAGGTTGGCTAATAAGATTAACCCGCATATAAAGGGTAAAAATCTTAGCCGGCATATATTTTTTAAAAAGAGGTTTTTTTTCATTTGGTTGTATTATCCTTTTTTGTTGTCTTCTTCGGGGAATGGGAGAAAAACACTTCCGCCTGAGGCGGAAAGACTTAAGTTCGATCTTTTGCGCTACAAGGGTGCGAGGGGTCAAGGATTCCAGGATTCGAGAGTAGTAAAGAGAAAATTCTCCCTTGATCACTTGACCCCTTTCCGCCTATGGCGGACTTGAACCCTCAAACCATTGGCTTTAGCCGATGGTAGTTGACATGGGATCTATATGAGTTTACAGTCTTGGAATCGATACTATAAAACACTGCTGCAAAGAATACAAGTAATATAACGGTCAATAGTATAACTAGTCTAACGGGGGTTTTTTTATCAGGATTTACCATGTAACTGTCTTCCTCCCATCCCCGATGATATCGGAATAGGGAGATAAAATTATAAATAACGTAGCACTCTACTGCAAAGGGCGGAAACCCCAAAAAGCCCAGAAGGGGCATCTCAAATAGCTTTAACTCATCGAAGAAGGGTACGGTATAAATCCACTTGGTCATTGCCCAGTAATTCCAGAATTCCCATAACCCGCCACAGATAAACCCTGCTGTAAGGAATAAATAGAACTTTCGGGGAGTTCCACTTTCCCAATCTCTTAAAAGAGATCTCCCGTTGAATCTGTGGTTTATAGGTTCCAACAGAAAGAAAAAACTCCCCCATATTAAAGGGAAACAGTACTTTGGAAGGACAAGGGGGGCGATCAGGAAAACCGTTCCTGTGATATAAAAAATAAGATACCATTTTGGGGTTATGGCAATTCTTTTTATAGAGGTATTTTTGTAAATATTTAACGATTCCAGGAGTTCCATAGTTTCGAATATCCCTGGTAATACGGTAGAGTATGCCATGGCGTATCCTGCCCACCTTAGCCAGAGTATATCTGGTACATTTATATAATACCAGTTCTTAAGGGAAAGATTTGCCAGTTCAAAGATAAGCCAGATAACTATAGACCAGGGCATTAATAAGAAAAACTCCCTGGTTCTGTTTATTATTAAGGAGTTCCCCTTTATCCTGTAGATAATGCTGTCTATAATCAGTATATATGACCACCATGCAAAGGAATAGAACCATGTAGAAAAGGGTTCTATTCCTTTCAGCATTAGAAACTCAGAGCATATCAGGACAAGAAATCCCAGGATTCCATGAAAACCGATGAATTTTGTACTGGTTATCTTCCTTCTGAAAGACACAGTGGTCTCCGCTTGTTTAAGGGCACGATAAATCGTGCCCTTACTTTTCCTCTTTTAAAAACTCCTCGTATTCCTTAGCGGAAAGGAGGGTATCCAGTTCAGATATATCTGAAGGTATAATCTTTATCATCCATCCTTCTCCATAAGGGTCATCATTCACTATTTCCGGGGATTCTTCTAATCCGCCATTCACTTCTGCTACCTTACCACTCACAGGAGAATACAGATCAGAGACTGCCTTTACTGATTCTATTATACCAAAGGGTTTGTCTTTCTGTACGCTTGTTCCCTTTGCCGGGAGTTCGATGTATACTACTTCTCCAAGTTCGCTCTGGGCAAAATCAGTAATTCCCACAGTAACCTGATTGCCTTCAACCTTTGCCCACTCATGCTGTTTACCATATTTCAACTCTTCTGGTAAGTTCATTATATGTTCCTTTCCTGTTATTCTATACTGTCAAAACCTCATCTGCTGAATTACCTCAGTATCCTTCTCGGTTTCTTGAAAAATAATTAAAAGGCGTTTAAAAACGAGATTCTTCTTTCCTTACTAGTCGTTGAATATTCTCTTTATGTCGGTAGACTACTAAACAGGCTATAATAATACTATAAATAGCGTAGATACTTGAATAGGATAGGACAATGATCCAGATGGGGAGACTTACTACGGCTACCATTGAACCAAGAGATACATATCTCCATTTGTATAGCGTGCCTGCAAATGCGAGAAAAGCCAATAAAATAGCCCACGGAACAATGATTACGAAGACACCCAGTGCTGTAGCTATTCCCTTGCCACCCTTGAACTTCAGGAAAGCTGGGTATATATGACCGATGAAGGCTGAAAGGGCTGTTAGACCTATCCAGCCCTCTGATTTTAGTAGCCAGATGGCAGTGATTACAGGTATCATTCCCTTTAGTACATCCCCTATAAGGGTTAATACTCCCAGGGTCTTTCCCAGAGTTCTGTACACATTGGTTGCTCCTATATTTCCACTACCTTCCTTTCTGATATCTATTTTACCAAAATGTCTGGAAAGTATAACGCCCGTAGGTATGGATCCAAAAAGATAGGCAAAGACAACAAGGAGTATTCCTAAGGAAGTCATATTGGCCTCATCTTTCTTCCTTAAGTCCTACCTGGAAGAACAGATTTGATCTAAGAATTTAAGAAAGATATTAAATGATTTTGCCATGTATGTCAAGCAGCAAAGATTTTATAAGCATTGACAAAATGTAACCTTTGGAATAGAATATTACAACAAAAGTACTATAAACATGAATAACAAAACTTGAGATGGTGAGGTAACTGTCATGTTAGTAGGAGACATAATATCGGGGAAAGTTATAACAATTAAGATTAAGGACGATGTTAAAAAGGCTTTTGAACTCATGAAGTCCAAAAAAATACGTCATATCCCGGTATTAGACGGCGAAAAACTCGTAGGAATCATAACGAACACTGATCTTCGCCAGGTTTTAATACCGTCAAAATCTGAAGGGTCAGAACAGACATACTATTTTACATCAAAATTCTCTACTGTGGGGGAGATTATGACAAAAGACCCTATTACAGTTACTCCCCAGACCGACGTGGAAGAGGCGGCAATACTTCTCCAGCATTATAAGATTGGAGGACTGCCTGTTGTGGAAGGGGATAAGCTGATTGGGATGATTACAGGGACCGATATATTAGAGGTATTTATAGAGATTATGGGAGTTATAAAATACAGCTCAAGGGTAGATGTAGCTTTGGGTGAGGATGCTGAAGCATTCCAAAATGTCTCTAAAATAATCAGAGAAAATGGTGCTGAAATTATAAGCGTTGGTATGTCACCCCATGAAGGAAAGGAAAAAAGGGTTTACTATTTCCGTCTGGATACAGATGACATAAACTCTATCGCCAAAGCTATTGAAGATAACGGCTATGAGGTAGTATCAGCAGTAAGTGGATAACATTGGGGGTATTTTATAAGGTGAACTCTGCATGCCTCAAAGAGACACAAAGGACATAGAAAATGTCAGTTCGCTATAGGTGAGCGACCCCTATAACAGCACACTTAAGTGTGCTGTTGAAAAAAAAGGGGAGAGTTGCTTTGCCCGCCTCTGGCGGGTTCGCAATGAGAGGAAGAGGGACATTTTCAAGTGAAAGAAGAGGATTTTATTAAAGAGATTGAATCAATTGAGAAGGATGTGTCGGATTTTAGTATACGTTATCCTGCCTGTCAGTATTTTCACGAAAGGGCTAAATACTTTTCAAAAAGTCAGTTGGATAGAGCTGTTAAACTATTTCATCAAATAATGGAAGATAAATTCGAAGATAAAGCCAAGTAAGAAGTCTCAACAACTCGTCATTTCAGCGAATCGAGAAATTTTAATCGTTAGCGACCCACGCCCCGCAGGGGCGGTTTATCAAGAAGTAACTTTTTAAAGTTACTCAGAAGTAATAAAGAAGGGCAGTGATCAAGGATAAATCATCTATAGCATCGAGAGACATATTACTTGCTGTATCTTCTGGTTTATTGCTCGTTACTGTATTTCCCAGGTTTAATCTGGAAATAATTGCCTGGTTTTCGCTTATCCCATTGTTCTATGCAATTCAGGGAAAGAGACTGCACCATAGTTTTTATCTGGGGTCAATCACTGGTTTTGTATTCTTTTTGGGTCTGGTATACTGGGTTTTCGTTGCGGTTTCTCGTTATGGCAACCTTAACTGTATACTCAGTGTTTTTGTTCTACTGCTTCTTGTATCTTATTTAAGTCTTTTCATTGGTGCTTTTGCATTCTTGGTAAGATATATTGAGAGCAGGATTGGTTTAAAGGAAGTCACTACAGCCCCATTTATCTGGGTTTCTTTAGAATATGTCAGGTCTTTCCTGTTTACAGGTTTCCCCTGGGAGAGTTTGGGATACTCCCAGTTTTTAATTCTGCCCCTTATCCAGGTTTCTGATATTACTGGGGTCTATGGGATAAGTTTCTTAATTGTCTTAGTAAATGCTCTATTGTTTAATATATCTTACTGCCGGTTTTCAAAGAATGAGCAAAGGTTTTATAAAGAGGCTGCCTTTACCTTTCTTCTCTTGATGATAGCTTTTAGTTACGGAGGGTGGCGGCTATCTGATGTCAGTGATAAGGCTCAAACATTCTCAGATATAAAGGTTGCGCTTATACAGGGTAATATCGATCAGAGCAGGAAATGGGATCCTGCATTTCAGGACAGTACCTTTAAAATATACAGAGACCTGAGTTATCAGGCTGCTAAGTCCAGTCCCAGTCTGATTGTTTGGCCGGAGGCGGCCACCCCCTTTTTCTTCCAATCTTATGATAAGTATAGGAATCTGATCATTGATATCTCTAAAGAAACTGATTCATACCTTCTGTTCGGAAGTCCTGCCTATAAGGAGAGTAGGGGGAAGATAGAGTATTTCAACAGTGCCTTTTTAATTTCACCTGATAACGATCTGTTTGGGAGGTACGATAAGATCCATTTAGTTCCTTTGGGTGAGTATGTCCCCTTTGGTAAGTATCTGTATTTTATTGATAAGATTGTTGAAGGGATCGGTGATTTTTCCTCAGGTAAAAGGGTTGAGCCATTGGAATTTCCCATGGGAAGACTTGGCGTTTTTATATGTTATGAGGGCATTTTCCCTGACCTGGTTAGAAAATTCGTCAAAAAAGGGGCAAATGTTTTAGTAAATATAACCAATGATGCCTGGTTTGGAGAGACGTCCGCTCCATATCAGCATCTTTCTATGGTGACTTTTCGGGCAGTTGAAAACAGGGTCTTTGTAGCCAGGGCTGCCAATACAGGCATCAGTTCATTTATCGATGCTACGGGAAAGATAAGAGCTACAACAGAGATATTTACAAAAGGGTTTCTCGTAGACAGGGTTCCTTTAGTTGAGATCCATACCTTTTATACAAGATATGGAGACATTTTTGCCAGGATATGTTTGGGAATTACATTAATATTAATAATAGTCACGAGGAAAGGATTCAAGGAGTCAAGGGGTCAAGGATTCAAGTGAAATGTTAAAAAACTACAGGACGATTTATCTCTAAACGGGACAAATGGGAGGAGAACCAAAAGTGTTAAACGACGTTCAAGAGAGGTTTAAAGAGCTGAAAAAGAAAATGGATGATCTTCGAGGCCATCTTTGATATAGCCGGGATAAATTTACGTTTAGGGGATATAGAAAAGTTGATGGCAAAACCTGATTTTTGGGACGATAAAGAAAGGGCACAGCTGGTTTTAAAAGAGGGTAAAGCTCTTCATAATCTGGTAAATCAGTGGGAAGAGCAGAGAAAGAAAGTTGAGGATGTGGGAGTCCTCCTGGAACTTGTAGAAGAGGAGAGTGATGAAGAAACTGTTGCTGAGATCGAAGCAAGCCTTGACAGGATAGAAGAAGAGGCATTGGAGATGGAGGTCAAGCGGATGCTGGGAGGAGAGAATGATTTTAATAATGCTATTGTTAGCATTCATGCCGGGGCTGGTGGTACTGAAGCCCAGGATTGGGCACAGATGTTAATGAGGATGTATTTACGATGGGCTGAAAGTAAGGGGTTTAAGACAGAGATTATAGATTACCTGGGTGCCGATGAGGCAGGGCTAAAGAGTGTAACCTTTACTATGGAGGGAGATTATGCTTACGGTCTTCTGAAAGCAGAAATAGGGATACACAGGCTGGTTAGGATATCACCTTTTGATGCTGGTGGGAGGCGGCATACCTCATTTGCCTCTGTATTCGTATACCCTGACATTGAAGATGAGTTCGATGTGGATATAAATGATGATGAGCTAAGAATTGATACATTTCGAGCCAGCGGAGCTGGTGGGCAACATGTCAATAAAACCGATTCGGCAGTGAGGGTTACACACCTCCCAACAGGTATTGTGGTACAGTGTCAGAATTTGAGGTCTCAGCATAAGAACAAGGCTATGGCAATGAAGGTTCTTAAATCCAAGCTTTACGAGTTGGAGCTGGAAAAAAGGGCTGAGGAGATGAGTGAACTCCATAGCAATAAGAAGGGGATTGCATGGGGAAGCCAGATACGTTCTTACATACTGCATCCTTACAGGATGGTCAAGGACCATAGGACAAACAAAGAGATAGGTAATGTAGACGCTGTATTGGATGGAGGTATCGATCAGTTAATTGATGCCTTTTTACTTTCCAATAAGGATCATCTCCAAAAAAGTTGGTGAAACCATGAGGATTCAAGGGGTCAAGGATTCAAGGATTCGAGGCGGATCGGCTGTCTAAAATACAGGGCTTTAGATAAAAGCTGAATAGTTACCTCAAAAGAAACATAGTTTTTCAAAGTTCTCATTGGGAATTCTGTGAAAGGTTATAATTTCAGTAATAAGGGGGTGAATCTTTTTGGGAAGAAAAGAATACACAATGGACAGAGGGCTTCGGGTTTTAGGGGGCGTAATACTTATTGGTGCTGTTTTCTTTTATGGGGGCGAGTATTTAAGCTTCACTGCCAGGATTATCGCCTTATTCGTTGGCATATACTCCTTTGTATCAGGAATAATTAACTATTGCCCTTTGAGCAATTTGATAATCTCAGAAAAGAGATTCAGAAGAAGGATAGAGATTGCCACGGATATTAAAGTCAATAGTGTAAAAAACTTGGCTTTTTTTAATGGTTTCAATGAGAAGGAGATTGGGAAGATTCTTCCCTATTGCAAGGATGTTGCTTATGCCAAAGATGAATCGATAATAACCGAAGGGAAAGAAAAAGGGACATTAAACATTATCTACTCAGGAGAAGTTAAGGTTTTGAAAGATATAACTGGGGGTTCAGCTAAGACCATAGCTGTTTTAGAAGACGGTGATGTCTTTGGAGAGGTGTCCTTTTTTGATAACCTTCCTCCTTCAGCTTCCATTGTTGCCATGACAAACACCCGTATTCTGGAAATCAGTGACCTGGATTTTTCTAAAATAATTGAGGAAGACAAGGACTTGGCTATAAAGATGACGATGAAAATATTGCAGATATGTAGTACAAGAATCAGGTCTCTAAATGAGCAGATTGTTTCTATGGGGAAATGGTGGCTAAATAACCGTAAGTGGTTTCATTTAGAGTAAAACCCTTTTTGGCTGAATGCGAACGGTTATGGAAGGACTATGGTAAAGGATAGAATACGGCTCGGTACACGTTCAAGCCGGCTTGCATTATGGCAGGCGAATTGGGTAAAGGAACAGTTAGAGAAGAGATACCCGAGTATACAGTGCAGCTTGGAAAAGATAAAGACCAGAGGAGATAAAATCACAGATGTTCCATTAGCAAAAGTGGGGGGTAAGGGGCTTTTTTTAAAAGAGATTGAAGATGCCCTCTTAGATGATAGGATAGATATTGCGGTTCATAGTATGAAAGATGTCCCTACGGTTTTGCCAGAGGGCTTAATTATAAAGGCAATAACAGAAAGAGAAGATTTCAGAGATGCTCTGATCTCAAGGGATAATATAAAACTTGGAGACTTGCCTCTAAATTCCAGGATAGGAACGAGCAGCTTGAGGAGGCAGGCACAACTTCTGCATTTCTGCAAAAGTTTTCACGTGGTAGCCCTGAGGGGTAATCTGGACACAAGGTTGAAAAAGTTAAAGACCCATCCTCTGGATGCCATTATTGTGGCTGCCGCAGGGTTAAAACGGATGGGTTGGGAAGATAGAATCTCAGAGTTTATCCCGCCCGAGATTATGCTTCCAGCTATAGGGCAGGGGTCTCTTGGGATTGAAATCCGGGTTGATGATGATAAGAGCAATGAGATTGTAGATTTTCTGAATTCTCCTGATTCGGAAACCTCAATTATAGCAGAGAGGACATTCCTGAAAAGGTTAGAGGGAGGCTGTCAGGTTCCAATAGCTGCCCTGGCTGAAATCAATGACGGGGTTTTAGCTCTTTGTGGTATAGTAGGCAGTATAGATGGCAGAGTAATATTAAGAGACAGCGTGGAAGGAGATCCTAATAATCCGGTTATATTGGGTGAGAAACTGGCTGAAAAGCTGTTGGCTAAGGGGGCAGGAGAGATTCTAAGAGAGGTACGTCCAGCAGCTTACTAGATGTCCTTCTGTGTGCTCTTTTAGGATAGGGTTCTGTTCAGTACACACAGGCATAACATACTTGCACCTTGGGGAAAATCTGCATCCTTTGGGGAGATCTGATAGTCCGGGCACCATTCCCGGTATAACCTCTAATCTTTTTTTGCCTGTTCCGCCTCCATTTATTCTTGGCAATGAGGTCATAAGCCCTTTGGTATAGGGGTGTTTGGGGTTTCCGAAAAGGTTAACTACGTTAGAATATTCTACTATTTTACCGGCATACATAACAGCCACGGACTCCGCAGACTCTGCGATTACTCCTAGGTCATGTGTAATGAGTATAATTGACATCCCCATTTCTGCTTTAAGCCGACTCATCAGATCCATAATTTGAGCCTGGATTGTTACATCAAGAGCGGTAGTCGGTTCGTCGGCAATCATTAATTTTGGTTTACATGATAGAGCCATAGCAATCATCACCCTCTGCCGCATTCCTCCGCTCATCTGGTGGGGATATTCCTTTATCCTTCTCTCCGGGGATGGGAACCCAACCAGTTTTAACATACTCACGGATATATCAATGGCATCTTTTTTTGAAACACCCTGATGAAGCCTTATAACTTCTGAGATCTGATCTCCGATCTTGAAGACGGGGTTTAGAGAGGTCATAGGCTCCTGGAATATCATGGATATCTTATTCCCCCTGATCTTACGCATCTCAGCCTCTTTGAGCTTAAAGAGGTCGTGGCCTTCAAAAATTGCTTCACCCCCCGCAATCTTTCCTGGCGGGTTAGGGATCAATCGCATAATAGAGAGGGCAGTTACACTCTTTCCGCACCCTGATTCTCCTACTAAGCCAAGGGTATCTCCCTCATCCAGATGTAAACTCACCTCATCAACGGCCCTTACAGTCCCCTGGTCTGTGATGAAGTGTGTCTCCAGGTTTATAATATCAAGTAATCTTTTATTCGGGTTCGAGGATTCAAGGATTTGAAGGTTCAAGTTAAGCGATCCTTTGATGTCATTGCGAGCCCGTCAGAGGCGGGCGAAGCAATCTCATTATTTCAGGAAAGTGCTTTGGCACCTTGGGCGAACTCGCAAAAACAGGAGCTATAGGATTTTCGATAAAAAAATAGCTCATTTTACGCATGTATAACTTAAATTGTTTTTTATGTCAAGGGCTTCTGCCTGACAGGTCTGAAAGAACATAGTTTTTCAAAGCATAAAATGAGGGAGATGAAGTCCTGTAAATCAATCTGGGAAGGGAGATATTAGAATTGGTAAACATTCGGGCAAAATTTTTGATTCCTGTAGCCGCTTTGATTGTGCTTATTTCTTCATTATACCTGGCTTTCTTCTTTGACAGGTCGAATATTATTGTCGGCTTAACAGTTGCTGTTTTTATCACCTTTTTAGGGGTTGGAATACATACCCCGGAGGATGTGAATGAATGGGAAAAGAAGAATTAACACTGACTAAAGAGTACATGAAAAGTCTGATAAATTGTATAGTAGATCCTATGGTGACTACGGATTTAAGGGGGATAATAACCTTCTTGGGGGAAGGGACAGAAGAATTTTTGGGCTACAAGAACGAAGAGGCGATTGGGAGGCATATATCGCTATTCTATAAAGATGGTAAAGAAGAGGCAAAAAGGATAATGAGGGCATTGGAGAAAGATGGGAGGATAAAGAACTATGAGATAGTCTTTATATCCAAGGATGGGAGAGAAATCCCCACCTTGGTTTCTATATCCTTCTTAAGAGATGCTAAAGGCGAGATAACAGGTACACTGGGGATGGCCAGAGACATCTCGAAGATGAAAAGGATGGAGGATGCCCTGCGGGAGAGGGAAGAGTTCTTTTCTGGCACCTTGAACGACATGCTGACTTTTGTTGGCGTTTTGGAACCCACTGGAAAACTTATATTTGTAAACAATACGCCTCTGCTTGCTGCTGGAATCAAACTGGAAGATGTTGTGGGAAAGATGTTTTATGATACCTATTGGTGGGCATACTCCGAGGAAGCAAGAGAAGTGATTAAGGAAAATATAGAGGCATGTGCTTCAGGAAAGACATTGGTCCAAGAGATTCAAGCCCATATGGCTGACAGCCTGATTTGGATCGAATTTAGTATGCACCCGATTTATGATGAAAAGGGAAAAGTTAAATATTTAGTGCCTGAGGGACGTGATATCACCGAGCGGAAGCGGACGGAGAATGAGTTAAAGGAGACAAGGGATTTTCTGGAGAGAATCTTAGAGAGTTCAACAGATTCCATAGTTGTTACTAATATGGATGGAAAGATCACCTTTGCAAATAGTGGGACAAAGAGGATGTTTGGTTATGGAAAGGAGGAGGTATTTGAGACCCATATATCACAGTATTATGCTGGCGGATTGGAGGAGGCAAAGAGAATCGGTAAGATTGTCAAGAAAGAAGGCAGGCTGCATTTTGGAGAATTAGACTTTATCAAAAAAGACAGGACGCCCATTACCCTTAGTATGTCCTATGATCTTTTAAGAGACAAAGAGGGTAGAGCGGTTGGGATAGTCGCAATAGGTAAGGATGTAACAGAAAAGAAGAGGATAGAAATAGAGTTAAGGAAAATAAAGGACTTTTTAGAGAGTGTTATTGAGGGATCAATAGACGGGATTACTACACTGGATAACAAAGGTAATATTACCCTTGCTAGTAAAGGGGCAGAGGAAATGCTGGGTTATAAGAGGGGAAATATCCTGGATACTCATATATCGAAGTATTATGTTGGGGGAATGGGGGAAGCAAGGAAGATAATGAAGCTGGTACGCAAAGAAGGGAAATTGAGAAATTACGAAACTGCCCTTATAACAAAGGATGGTCGCACTATCCCTATAAGTGTTTCTGTCTCATTTTTACGGGATGATAAAGGAGAAATTATAAGCAGCCTTGGGATTTATAAAGACATCACTGAAAATAAAAAGCTGCAAAAAGAATTAGAAAAGCTCTCAATAACAGACAACTTAACAGGGCTCTATAACCAGAGGCATTTCTATAATGAATTGAAGAGAGAGGTAGAGAGGGCTAAGCGGCTCAAACATCCCCTTTCTCTGTTATTATTCGATGTCGATAGGTTTAAGTATTACAATGATACGTATGGTCATTTAGAAGGCGATAAGGTTTTATATGAGGTTGGAAAGGTAGTTGCTAATAGTATCCGTGAAAATGTTGATTCAGGATACAGGTATGGCGGGGATGAATTTGTAGTTGTCTTGCCGGAGACTGACAAAGATCAGGCATTACCAGTTGCTGAAAGGATAAGGACATCCTTTAATAATAATGGATTGGTTGATGTCACTTTCAGTATTGGTTTGGTTGAATACCGCTTAGAATATGACCTGGAAACATTCGTTAGGCATGCGGATAATGCCATGTACACTGCGAAACGATTAGGTGGCGATAGAATAACTATCCATGAGTAAGGATATCAGTTAACAGTTTAGAGTTTGCAGTTAACAGTTGGCAAAAATGCTTCAAGCTTTATATAACAGCGGGCTTAAGCCTGCTGTTATAATTACCGTAAACTGTTAACTGAGAATCGTTAACTGTTACGAGTAGGGTTACATCTGGTATTTTCCTGGATGTGTTTAACAATGGACTCTACTCCCGAATCTGCCCTGAAGACCTCACTTACACCGAGTTCTTTAAGGATGGGGATATCTTGTTTTGGGATTACCCCTCCAAGTATTATAAGTATATTGTCCAGCTTTTTCTCATTAAGAAGGTTTATTATGCTTTTGGTATGGGGAATATGCCCTCCAGCTAAGAAGCTTAGCCCAATAACGTCCACATCTTCTTCCTCGGCAGTCTTAACAACCGTGTGAGGCGTTTGAAGTGTTCCTGTGTAAACCACTTCCATCCCCTTATCTCTTAACATCTGGCTTATCACCCTGGCACCCCTGTCGTGACCATCTAACCCAACCTTGGCAATTAAAACCTTTGTTTTTTTCTTTAAATTCATAGCGATTCTGTGCTCCCTTATCAACTTCTCAACCCTTTTGAGGCAAACACGCAGGTTTGCCCCTACTATTGCCTAAAACGGCGGTTTCACTATATCAAGGGGATCATAACTCAATCCGTTTGCCATCCTGATAGTCCCCAAGATTTCACCTATAGTAGCATAGGAAGATGTAGCATCTATTATGAAGGGAAGCAGATTCTCCCTTTTTTCTTTCTCCTGTGCCATCCTGTATAAAATGTCTAACTGTTTCTTAACCCTTTCCTTGTTTCTTGTTTCCTTAAGCTTTTTCACATTCGCTATCTGTTTTGTGATTGATTCAGGCGGGGTTACATGAACCTCCTCTTTTGTATCCTCTTCAGGTGGTATGGTAAATTCATTTACCCCGACGACAAGTCGTTCCTTAGTTTCTACCTCTTTCTGATACTCTAGTGATGCCTTTTCTATCTCCTTTTCATACCAACCTCTCTTTACCGCCGCTATCATACCACCCATCTCTTCAATCTCGTTCATAATGCTTACTGCTTCTTCTTCAATCCTGTTGGTGAGGTTTTCAATGTAATAAGAGCCTGCCAGGGGATCAGCCACGCTTGCTACCCCTGTTTCATATGCCAGGACTTGCTGGGTTCTCAATGCCAGTCTGTGAGACTGCTCAGTAGGGAGGCAGATAGGTTCATCGTAGGAACAGCAGTGGAGTGATTGCACCCCACCGAGAACAGCAGCCATAGCTTCGTATGCCACTCGAATTATATTATTTAAAGGCTGTTGGGGAACGAGTGAACAGCCAGCAGTATGAACACCGAATTTGAACTTCCATGACCTTGGGTCTTTTGCCCCGAACCTCTCCTTCATGATTCTTGCCCATAGCCTCCGTGCAGCCCGGAGCTTTGCTATCTCTTCAAAGAAGTCTATGTGGGCAGAACAGTAAAAGGCAATCCTGGGTGCAAAACTATCTATATCCAGCCCCCGCTCTAAACTTTTCTTCACGTAATCAATGCCAAAAGCTGAACCAAAGGCAATCTCCTGGGCAGCATTTATCCCCTGTTCACGCAAGTCGTACATATTTATATTCATCGTATACCATGATGGCATGTATCTCGCACAGTACTCTACAATATCTATCGCATTTTCGACCATTACATCTATAGGTAAAAATTTGTCCCTGTACCCGCTGTAATAGTGGTGGGCAGGATCATTCTGGATAGTACCCCTAAACTTCGATATATCTAATCCCCTTTTCTTGCCCAGTGCCACGTACTGAGACATTACCACAGGTGCGCTACATGATGAGGCAATAAGAGACATGCTCACTGTCTCCATGGGGATACCTTCCATCAGCTTTTCCATATCGACCAATGAGTTGTATGGCATACCGAGGACCCCGACATCCCCTTCAGCAAAGGGGTGGTCAGAATCAATTCCAAAATTTGTAGGCAAATCGAAGATCACGTTTAACCCTGTCTGCCCCTGTTCAATCAGGTACTTAACCCTACCATTAACGTCTTCAGGAGTACCGTAGCCACAGACCTCCCGTTTAGTCCAGATTCTCCCCCTGAACATATCGGAGTGTATCCCCCGCGTAAAAGGATATTTACCAGGGGGGCCTATGTCCTTATTGTAATCAATCCCTTCTACATCCTCGGGCTTATAAACCTCTTTTACTTCAAATCCCGACCATGTTTTAAGTCGACTCGCCCCCTCTTTATATGCCTTTGCGAGTTTTTCAAACTTGTCCTCCATTAATATCCTCCTTTAAAGCAGTCATTGCGAGGAGTTTGCCAAAGGCCAACGACGTGGCAATCTTCTGGGATTGCTTCGTTGCCGCTCGCAATGACAGTCAACTTATTTGAGTCTTTCCCCATAATTAGCAGTTCGACCCAGATTCCCTTTATTTTCTCCCTCTGACGTCAACAACGTTTTCAAACTTAAAACTACCAGGATATACAGGGATTGTCTTGGATGGAACCAACTCTAAGGCAACAGGGACTCCCAGTTTTTCTACTAGTATCTTCTTTACTTCCCTTTCATAATCTTGGTGAGGAAGATCCCTGAAGGTTTCCACTTTTAATTTAAGAGTGTCCATATTCCAATCATCCAGTATTAGTTGATAGACCATAGTTGTACTGGGTATGTCAGCTATGATCAACTCAACATCCCATGGTAGAAATTCTTTACCCCTAACCTTAAAGATATTTTTTACAGACCCAATGACCGGTGCAAGCCATCTCTTATGTGTTATCCCACATCCGCAAGGCTCTGTAGTCCACTCATTGGGGATAACATCTTCTGTTCCGAACCGGATAAGGGGCATGGTATGATGAAAGAGAGATGTTACCACTAATTCTCCCCTTTTTCCCTGAAAGACCCTTTTACCGGTTTCAGGGTCAACAGATTCTGAAACATACAGGTCCTCGGGCTCGTGTATCTGACTCAGTCCCCTCTCCGCTGACCATGAACACTCTGGGAAGAGGATTAATTCCGTTGTTTCGTATACGTAATTCAACATTGCCTTTTTATGGAGTGATGCTATCTCCTGACGCATTTTTGGTGTAATAGCCTTTCCCTTGATATTGACTATATCAAAGGGAGAATCAATCCCCATCCTTTCAAATTGGTGTCCCAGCTTTAAGAAAAAATTTGGGCTGAGGAGGGTACAAATTGGTTTGAAGTTGGTTTTTAAAAGAGAGGTAAAATTAATCGCATCTTCTCTGTCCCTCATAAATCCTACGTAATCTTCCGCATACGTCAAAATTCCCAATCTCTTCAGGCTTAGCATCGTCAGAGAACTGCTTGTATCACCCCTTTCCAGGGGGACGTGAACTATATATACTCCACCTGGCCTCCATCCGCATATCCAGAATGCTCTTCCCCAAACCTCCTGGAGAAATATACTCCACTCTTCCAATGTCCAGGGCAGCAAAACCCTGGTTCCAGAACTCTCTACAGATTTGTGCAGCTTGTTAACATATGGCAGAAGGTCATTAGCTACCCTGGTGCCATACGGGGGGTTATCTTTCTGGTCTTTCAGTATAGAATCCCTTCTCCATACGGGCAGTTTCTCCAGATCTTCATAGCCATTAATGTCATCGGGTTTGATTCCTTTCTCGTCCCACAGTCTGCGATAGAACTCGGATTTCTCGTATGCCCATTTGACTATATAGCGTATGTGGCTGTCCCTTATTGCCTCTATCTTATCCCGTGGCAAGGTCTCAATGGCCGGGTTATAGAATCTCTCTTCTTTTCTGGGCGGCAGCTCCGTTCTGATGGACCCTTCTTTTTTGAGCTGTTCGATATAGTCTCTCATATGGTTAATTGGATTCATTGTTTCCTCCCTTCTTTTCCTTTCAAAAAGGTATTGTATGAAATCTTTGAAAAGTTCGTAACTACTCAGGCACAAAGTGGCAAAGGCACATAGGCACGAAGCATATCAGGGTCGTTTCGTTGTTTTTTCCTACTTTGTGCCTTTGGTACTCTGTGCCTTTGCGCCTGCCTGAATAGTTACAAAAGTTCTCTGTATATTACTTTTTATTATACAAGGTTGCAAGGGTTTTTTGATTAACTGTCAGAAACAAATAAACTGTCCTGTATTGTAGCACATAATCTGTCCGGTTTACAATGGTCACCAGTGGAGGTGACGTATGGGACGGACAGAGATATTACAGGAGGTTCGGAAGATGCGATTTGAA